>NZ_JBIBFR010000002.1:1004-196021 GCF_042956125.1 Streptomyces sp. NPDC008313 | reverse complement strand
CCGGGCCCCGGGGGGGGCCCCCCCCCCCGGCGGGGGGGCCCGGCCCGCCCCCCGGCCCCGCCACCGCCGGGCGGGGGGGGGCCCCCTCCGGAACCCCGCTGGGTTCCGGAGCGGCACCCGCCCCTCGGCCGGACGGCCGCGGTCCGTGCCGGCGACGGCCGCGGTCCGCCCGTCAGCGGACTACTGCGGAGTCATCCGCCCCACCATGTCCGGGTGCTCCTTCAGCCATCCGGCGACGGCGTCCTCCTCATGGCCCTGGCCGCGCTTCTTGATCTCGGCCTCCAGGCTGCCGAGCTCGTCCTCGCTCATCCGGAAGTCCTTGATCCACCCGGTGAGCCTCGGATACCGCTCGGTGAACTTCTTGCCGGCGATGGTGCGGATGGTGTTGCCCTCACCGAAGAGCTTCTTGTCGTCCTTCAGCTTGGTCAGGTCGTACTCGCTGTAGGCCCAGTGCGGGGACCACAGGACGACGGCGACGGGTTCCTTCTTGGCATACGCGCGCTTCAGCTCGGCCAGCATCGCGGGCGTGGAGCCGTCGACGACCTTGTACTCCTTGTCCAGGCCGTAGCCCGGCAGGACGTCCTTCTTGAGCAGGTTCATCTCGCCCGTGCCGGGTTCGATGCCGATGATCTTCCCGTCGAAGGTGTCGGCCTTGCCCTTGAGGTCCGCCAGCGACCTGACGTCCTTGACGTACGACGGCACGGCGATCTCCAGCGAGGTCGGCCGGTACCAGGTCCCGAGGTCCGTCAGGTCGTTCCTGTGCTGGTCCCAGTAGTTCTTCTGGGCGTGCGGCAGCCACGCGTCGAAGTTGAGGTCGAGGTCGTCACCGGCCAGGCCGGTGTAGACGGGACCGACGTCCATCTGCTTCAGGTTCAGCTTGTAGCCGCGCCGCTCCAGCACGTTCTTCCACAGGTACGTGACGGCGACGTCCTCGTCCCAGGGGAACCAGGCCACGTCGAGCGCGCGCTTCGCCTCGGCCGGGGTGTCCGAGGAGGACCCGGCCACCGGAGCCAGCCTGTCGACGAGCCCGGGGTTCTTCTTCAGCCAGGCGCGCACGGCGTCCTGCTGCCTGCCCTTGCCCGCCTTGTTGATCTCGGCCTCGAGACCCGTGAGCTGCTTCTCGGTCATCTTGAAGTTCTCGAGCCACTCGCCGACGACCGGGTTGTCCTGGGCGAAGCCCTTGCGCGAGATCGTGTGCACCCCGTCGCCCTTGCCCCAGGCGCCCTTGGGGTCCTTGAGCTTCTTCAGCTCGTAGTCGCTGTACGCCCAGTGCGGCGACCAGAGCGTGACGAGGGCCGGCTCCTTCTTGGCGTACGCGCGCTTCAGCTCGGCCAGCATGGCGGGCGTGGAGCTGTCGACGACGTCGTACTCCTTGTCGAGTCCGTACGCCTTCAGCACCTTGCTCTTCAGCAGGCCCATCATCCCGGCGCTCGACTCGATGCCGGTGATCTTCCCGTCGAACGTCTTGGCCTTGCCCTTGAGGTCCGCCAGCGAGTCGACGTCCTTCATGTACGCGGGGACGCTCAGCTCCAGCGACGTCGGGCCGTACCACGAGCCGAGGTCGTCGAGCCGCTCGCCGTACCTCTTCCAGTACTGCTCGTGGGTGGTCGGCAGCCAGGAGTCCGTCTGGAAGTCGACGCTCCCCTGGGCCAGCGAGGTGTACAGCGGTCCGGCGTCGAACTGCTTGGTCTCGACGTCGAAGCCGCGCTCCTCCAGGACCTCCTTCCACAGGAAGGTGGAGGCGACGCCCTCGTCCCAGGGGATGTAGCCGATGGTGACCTTCTTGCCCTGGCCGACGTTCTTCCCGCCGGCCTCGGCGCTGCCGCCGTCGGATCCGCCGAAGACGCCCATGCCGCCCGCGACCAGCGCGAGGACGACGACGCCGACCACGGCCACGGCGGGCCGCGGGCGGTAGGACCAGATCATCGCGCCCTGCGTGGCGCGCAGCCTGGCGGCGGCGCGGCGGCCGAGCGGCGACACCTGGGTGCCCAGGGCGCTCGTCATGCGGTCCAGGTAGATCGCGAGGATGACGATGGCGACACCGGACTCGGAGCCGAGGCCCACGTTGAGCTGCCCGATGGCCTCGTTGACGTCTCCGCCGAGGCCGCCGGTGCCGACCATGCCCGCGATGGCGGCCATGGACAGGCCCAGCATGATGACCTGGTTGACACCGGCCATGACGGTGGGAAGCGCCAGCGGCAGCTGGACGCGCAGGAGGGTCTTGCCGGGGGTGGTGCCGAACGCCTCGGCCGCCTCGACCAGTTCCTTGTCGACCTGCCGGATGCCCAGTTCGGTCATGCGGACACCGGGTGCCAGCGCGAAGATCAGGGTGGCGACGATTCCGGCGGGGGCGCCGGTGCCGAAGAACAGGATCGCCGGGATGAGGTAGATCATCGCGGGCAGCGTCTGCATGAAGTCGAGCACGGGGCGCACGACGCTGCTGACCCGGTTCGAGCGCGCCGCCCAGATGCCCACGGGCACGGAGACGACGAGCGCGATGATCGTCGCCACGAGGACGAGCGCCAGGGTCACCATCGCGTCCTCCCACAGTTCGAGGGAGTCGATGAAGGCGAACCCCGCGAAGGTGAGGACACCGGCGACCGTGCCGCGCAGCCAGAAGGCGATCACGGCGAAGATGCCGGCGAGGATGAGGGGCGGCGGGGCCTGCAGGACGGCGTTGATGCCGTCGTAGGCGCCCAGGAAGACGGTCTTGAAGAAGTCGAAGAGCCACGACATGTGGTTCAGCAGCCAGTCGACCACGTCGTTGACCCAGTCGCCGAAGGGAATCCTAGGCACCGGTCCTCACCGCCTTCGGGGCCTGCTCGCGCGGGCTGTCGCAGGCCTCGGCACCACCCCGCTCGTCCCCCAGGAAGCCGACGAGCCGCTGCTGGGGCACGACGCCGACCAGCTCCCGCCCGTCGTCGAGGACGGCCACCGGGTGGGAGAGCCGGGCGCTGAGCGCGCACAGTTCCACGAACGGCGTGTCCGGTGTGGCGGTGTCGCAGCCGCAGTCCGCCTCGTCACCGCGTACGGACTCGTCCATGACGGCGCCCGCGGTGAGCACCCGGGAGCGGTCCACGTCCTGGGTGAAGGAGGCGACGTAGTCGTTGGCGGGGCGGACCAGGATGTCCTCGGCGGTGCCGGTCTGGACGATCCGGCCGTCACGCATGACCGCGATCCGGTCGCCGAGGCGCATGGCCTCGTTCAGGTCGTGGGTGATGAAGACGATCGTCTTCTTCAGCTTGCGCTGCAGTTCGACCAGCTGGTCCTGCATGTCCCTGCGGATCAGCGGGTCGAGGGCGCTGAACGACTCGTCCATGAGCAGCAGGTCGGCGTCGGTGGCGAGGGCCCGGGCGAGGCCGACGCGCTGCTGCATGCCTCCGGACAGCTCGTCCGGCCAGGACTTCTCCCAGCCGGCCAGCCCGACCAGCTCCAGCGCCTCGGCCGCGCGCTTCCTGCGCTCGCCGCCCGGCACGCCCTGGACCTCCAGGCCGTAGGCGGCGTTGTCGAGGACGCTGCGGTGCGGGAAGAGCGCGAAGTGCTGGAAGACCATGCTGATCTTCCGTGAGCGCACCTCGCGCAGTTCGCGGTCGCTGAGCGCGGTGAGGTCCTGGCCGTCGAAGCGCACGTGCCCCGCGGTCGGTTCGAGCAGCCCGTTGAGCATGCGCAGCAACGTGGACTTGCCGGAACCCGACAGGCCCATGACGACGAACGTCTGCCCCGGTTCGACGTCGAACGAGGCGTCGATCACCGCGGCGGTGGTGCCCTCGGCACGCAGGTCGTCGCGGTCGGCGCCGTCCCGCAGCCGGCTCACCGCCTCGCCGGGTCGTCTGCCGAACACTTTGTACAGGTTCTCGGCCTGCAGCCTGGATGACACGTGAGCCTCTCGTCGGAACGAACGACGGCCCGCCTCCCCCGCCGGCGGGCCGTGGAGCGGGACGGGTTCCGCCCGCCGCAGCCGGTGCGCCCACGCCGTTCCCGCGCGCTTCTCGTGCGCGGCGATTCGGTTGAAAGCGCAACCGGCTCTGCTCCGGGGCCGCGCCTGCCCCCACGCGACCGGAGCAAACACAGAAGTGGTCCAGCTCACACCGGGGTGACTGTCAGTGCCGTACGGCATGATCTGAGGCGTGACCGGACGACTGATGCTGCTCGACACCGCTTCCCTGTACTTCCGGGCCTACTTCGGGGTCCCCGACTCGGTGAGGGCCCCCGACGGCACGCCGGTGAACGCCGTGCGAGGACTGCTCGAGTTCATCGACCGGCTGGTCAAGGACCACCGCCCCGACGCGCTGGTGGCCTGCATGGACGCGGACTGGCGCCCGCAGTGGCGGGTCGACCTGATCCCCTCGTACAAGGCGCACCGGGTGGCCGAGGAGCGCGCGGGCGGGCCGGACGAGGAGGAGGTACCCGACACCCTCTCCCCCCAGGTGCCCGTGATCGAGGCGGTCCTCGACGCGCTCGGCATCGCGCGCGTCGGCGTCGCGGGGTACGAGGCGGACGACGTGATCGGCACGTTCACCGCGCGGGCGACGGGCCCGGTCGACATCGTCACCGGGGACCGCGACCTCTACCAGCTGGTGGACGACGCGCGCGGCGTCCGCGTGCTCTACCCGCTCAAGGGCGTCGGCACGCTGCAGTTCACCGACGAGAGCTGGCTGCGCGGCAAGTACGGCGTCGACGGCGCGGGGTACGCGGACCTGGCGCTGCTGCGCGGCGACCCGAGCGACGGGCTGCCCGGGGTGCAGGGGATCGGCGAGAAGACGGCCGCGAAGCTGCTCGCCGAGTTCGGCGACCTGGCCGGGATCATGGCCGCGGCCGACGACCCCGCTGCCCGGCTGACGCCCACGCAGCGCAGACGGCTGCACGACGCGGGACCGTATCTGGCGGTCGCCCCCACGGTCGTGCGGGTCGCGGACGACGTCCCCCTGCCCGATGTGGACACCACCCTGCCGCGCGGACCGCGCGATCCGGACGCGCTGGCGGCCCTCGCGGCACGCTGGGGGCTTGGCGGGTCGCTGCAGCGGCTGCTCGCGACACTCGAAGTGTGAGTTTCCCCCCGGCGACAGTGCTAACTTAGGCATACCTAAGCACGTGAACTGGGAGGCCGCCATGGCAGAGCGTCCGGCACGCAGGACTCGCCCGCTCCACACCGCACGAGTCGTCCGTACCGAACGGCTGAGCCCGCACATGCAGCGTGTCGTCCTCGGCGGCGAGGGCCTCGCCGCCTTCGCCGCGGGTACGAGCACCGATCACTACGTGAAGCTGCTGTTCGCGCCCGACGGGGTCACATACCCCGAGCCCTTCGACGAGGAGCGCATCCGCGCGGAGCTGCCGCGCGAGCAGTGGCCCGTGCGGCGGACGTACACCGTGCGCGCCTGGGACCCCGAGGTGCGCGAGCTGACGCTCGACTTCGTCATCCACGGCGACGAGGGACTCGCGGGCCCCTGGGCCGTCCGCGCGCAGCCGGGCGACGTCGTACGGTTCATGGGCCCCGGCGGCGCGTACGCGCCCGACGCGAGCGCCGACTGGCATCTGCTGGCCGGTGACGAGAGCGCACTGCCCGCGATCGCCGCCGCCCTGGAGTCGCTGCCCGACGGCGCGGTGGCCCGCGCCCTCGTGGAGGTCGCCGGCCCCGAGGAGGAGCAGAAGATCGACTCCGACGTGGACGTGGTGTGGCTGCACCGCGGGGACCGGCCGGTCGGCGAGGCGCTGTTGGAGGCGGTCCGCGCGCTGGACTTCCCCGAGGGCCGCGTCCACGCCTTCGTGCACGGCGAGGCGGGCTTCGTGAAGGAGCTGCGCCGGCTGCTGCGAGTCGAGCGGGACATCCCGCGCGAGGACCTGTCGATCTCCGGGTACTGGCGGCTCGGGCACAACGAGGACGGGTGGCAGGCGTCGAAGCGGGAGTGGAACGCGCGGGTGGAGGCGGAGCAAGGAGCGTAGCCCTCCGGGTGGGGGCGCGGGTTCGCGTGGGGCGGGGCGGTCACTGGGGTGACCGCCCCGCCCCAGCCCACGCCTGGGGCCGCCCCACGGTCAGGGACGCCCCAGGGCTGGGGGCCCCACGGCTGGGGGCTTCGGCCCCGGGTGGGGAGCTGCGGGGCGGTGGGGGTTGGGCGCGCAGTTCCCCGCGCCCCTTGCGGGGCTTCGGCCCAGTGAAGTGCTGCGGGACGGTGGGGGTTGGGCGCGCAGTTCCCCGCGCCCCTTGCGGGGCTTCGGCCCGGAGAAGTGCTGCGGGACGGTGGGGGTTGCGCGCGCCGTTCCTCGCGCCCCTTGTGGGGGCTCGGACAGGTGGGGAACCGGGGGTTTCGTAGGGTGGGGGGATGGGGCGTAGGGCGCGGGTGCCGGGGGCGCCGTTGGGGCAGCGTGACGGGGTGGATCCGGTGCGCGTGCGGCTTCCGGCGGGCGGGGGCTGGCGCACGGTGCGGGAGCACCTGGTGGAGCGGCTGGCGGCGGCCGGGGACGGCGTCGTCGACGGGATGCTCGACGCCGGACTGATCGTCGGCGCCGACGGCCGCCCCGTGCGAGGCGACCACCCGTACACCCCGGGCCTGTACCTGTGGTTCCACCGCGAGCTGCCCGAGGAGGAACAGGTGCCCTTCGCGCTGGACGTGGTCCACCGCGACGAGCACATCGTCGTCGCCGACAAACCGCACTTCCTCGCGACCACCCCGCGCGGCAGCCACGTCGCCGAGACCGCCCTGGCCCGGCTCCGCCGGGAACTGGGCGTGCCCACCCTCGGCGCCGCGCACCGTCTGGACCGGCTGACGGCAGGTCTCGTGCTGTTCACCGTGCGGCCGGAGGAACGGGGCGCCTACCAGTCGCTGTTCCGCGACCGGCTCGTGGGCAAGGAGTACGAGGCCGTCGCCCCGTACGACCCGTCCGTGGCCCTGCCCCGCACGGTCCGCAGCCGGATCGTGAAGGAGCGCGGGGTCCTGGCCGCCCGTGAGGTCGACGGCGAGCCGAACGCCGTGAGCCGGGTCGAACTGCTGGCGCGGCGCGGCCGGCTGGGGCACTACCGGCTGACGCCCGACACCGGCCAGACCCATCAACTGCGCGTGCACATGAGCGCCTTGGGGCTGCCGATCCTCGGTGACCCGCTCTACCCGGTGGTGACCGGCCCCGTACCGGCCGGTGACTTCAGCCGTCCGCTGCAACTGCTGGCGCGGACACTGGAGTTCACCGATCCGGTCACGGGACGGCAGCATCGGTTCGTCAGTGAGCGGGTGCTCCGGTCCTGGTCGGCGTACGTGGAGTGGGCCGGGCCGCCGGGCGGCGGGAGCCCTCAGTAACCGCGCCACCAGCGCAGCAGCCGCTGCCGGATGCCCGTCCGGCGGACGGTCCCGGCGTCCGCCCGGGGTGCCTGCGCCGGCCGGTCGGGCACCGTCGGCGGTACCGGCCTCGGTGCCGGCACCGACGCCGGTGCCGGTGCCGACGCCGGTGCCGGTGCCGACGCCGGTGCCGCGGCCGCCGACTCCGGCACGGTGACCGTCCACTCGCGTACCGGCTGCGTCGGATGCGCCCCGGGCTGCAGCTCCACGTCCTGCTGCGGCTTCGGCACGAAGGCCACCGGCAGCTCCACCAGGTGCCGTGACGCGATCGACGACCTCCACCGCAGCTCGTCCTCCCCGCACGCGAGCTGGACGTCGGGCAGACGCATCAGCAGCGCGTCGACACCGGTGTCGGCGATGGCACGGCCGATGTCCTGGCCGGGGCACTCGTGCGAACCGCCGCCGAAGGCGAGGTGCGAGCGGTTGCCCTGCATGTCGACGGAGAGGTCGGGGCGCACCCGCGGGTCGACGTTGGCCGGGGCGATCCCCAGGATCAGCCCGTCGCCCTTGCGGATGTACTGACCGCCGAACTCCGTGTCCTGCTTGGCGAAGTAGCCGAGGATGGTGCTGAACGGCGGCTCGTCCCACAGCGACTGTTCGACCGCCTCGGGCACCGTCATCTGGCCGCCGCTGAGCTGGGCGCGGAAGCGCGGGTCGGTGAGCACCACGCGCAGCACGTTGGCGATCAGGTTGGCCGTGGCCTCGTACGCGGCGATCAGCACGAGACGCAGGTGCTCGGAGACCTCGTCGTCGGTGAGCCGTGCCGAGTGGGTGATGAGGTGGCTGGCGACGTCGTCCAGGGGCTCGGCCCGGCGGCGGGCGGTGAGCCGCATCAGCACGTCCATGATGTACGCGTTGCTGGCGACGGCCGTCTCGGTGCCCTTGAGCATGTCGCGGGCCGCCTGGACCAGCCGCTCGTCGTACTCCTCGGGCATGCCGAGGATCTCGCACATCACGGCCATCGGCAGGTGCTCGGCGAACTGGCCGACCAGGTCGGCGGCGCCCTCCTCGCAGAACTCGTTGACGATGCGCTGCGTGGAGCGGTTGATGGAACGGCGGATGCTGCGGTAGTCGATGGTCGCCATGGCGGCGGTGACGGCGCCGCGCAGCCGCAGGTGCTCGTCGCCCTCGGCCATGGAGCAGATGGGCTGCCAGACGAAGTGCGGCGCGAGCGGATGGTCGGGGCCCGCCGTGCCGTCCCGCACGGCGGTCCACACGCGGCTGTCGCGGGTGAAGTGCGAGGGGGTGCGGACCATGTGCAGGTTCTCTGCGTGGCCGAGGACCGCCCAGATCGGCACGTCGTTGTGGATGAGGGCGGGGGCGACGGGGCCGTGCTCGGCGCGGAGCTTCTCGTAGAGGGCCCCGAGGTCCTCCGCCTCGGGGCCGTACAGCCGGCTCCGTCCGCCGGGGCCGAGGCCGTGCGCGGGGCAGCCCGGCGGCGGACCGAGCGTGGGATCGTCCGTACCGGTCGGGACGTGGGATTCAGGCGTCACGGTGATCGCTCCGAGGCAGAAAAGCAGAGGACGGAAGGCTGAAGGGGGTGGGGACGGGGGCGGGGTGGGGACGGGGCGGGAGTGAAGCCGGAGGCGGGGGCTCCGGGCGTGCGGGCCGGGTTCGGGTTCAGGCGGACGGGGACGTCGTCAGGGAGTGCAGGAAGCGCATCAGCGTCATCAGCACGTCCCTGCTGGAGGCCCGGCGCCGCGCGTCGCACTGCACGATCGGGATCTCCTCGGCCAGGTCGAGCGCGGCGCGCAGGTCCTCGACCGGGTAGTGGGGCGCGTCCGGGAAGGCGTTCATGGCGATGACGAACGGCACGCCGCGCTCCTCCAGGCGGCCGATCACGTCGAAGCTGACCTCCAGGCGGCGGGTGTCGATGAGCACCACCGCGCCGAGCGCGCCCTCGAACAGCCCGTTCCACAGGAACCAGAAGCGCTCCTGGCCGGGCGTGCCGAACAGGTACAGCACCAGCTGGTCCGTGATGCTGATGCGGCCGAAGTCCATGGCGACGGTGGTCGCCGTCTTGGTGTCGGAGCCGTAGTTGTCGTCGACGCCGATACCGGCCTGCGTCATGGTCTCCTCGGTGGTCAGCGGTCTGATCTCGCTGACGGAGCCCACCATGGTCGTCTTGCCGACGCCGAAACCGCCCACGATCACGATCTTCACGGCGGCGGTCGCCGTGTGGGGCAGATGGTCCTGTGCCCGCGGTCCGGTGAGGGTGTCAGAGTTTTTGAAGTCCATGCATCACCGCTTCGAGGAGGGAACGGTCGGGGAGCGCCGAGCGGACGATCGGGGCGCGCGCCTGTACCAGTCCGGCCGCCAGCAGCTCGGTGAGCAGGACGGTCACCACGCTGCACGGCAGACAGAGGTAGGCCGAGATCTCGGCCACGGACAGAGGGGTCCTGGAGAGCCTGAGCAGGGCCGCCTGCTCGGGCTGTGCGGTGGGAGGCGGGTCGGCCCGCGCCACGATGAGCGTGACGAGGTCGAGTTCGGCGCGGTCGCCGTCCGCGCCGCCGGTGAGCACGTACAGCCGCTCGGGGTTCTTGCCGTCCCGTTCCTGCGGCGCGGGTCCGCCCGGGCCGGGGCCGTCGTCGAGCGGGCCGTCGTCGTGGGGGTCCGTCGCGGGAGGCCCGGCGGGCTCTTCCCCGGGGTGGCGCCGTCGGCGTTGCGGAGGAGTCATACGGTCTGCCCGTTGTGCCGGGGCGGACTCGTCAGATGGGCCCCGATCCGCACGACGAGGTCGCGCATGCGGTTGCTCATCAGCCCGGCGTCCGCGATCTGGTTGGCGAGCACGGCGAGGTAGGCGTTGGGGCCGGCCGCCATCAGATAGAAGTAGCCGCCGTCGATCTCGATGATGACCATGCGCATCCGGCCGTTGCTCTCGGGGATCTCGGTGGCGACGGCGGTGGCCAGGCTCTGCAGTCCGGCGCAGGCCGCGGCGACGCGGTCGGCCTGGTCGGGATCGCCGCCGTACCGGGCGATGCGCAGTCCGTCGGCGGAGAGCACGACGATCTGCCGGGTGCCGGGCACGCCGTCGGCAAGCTCCTTGAGCATCCAGTCGAAATTGGCTCGCTGCTGGATCACGTGAGGTCCCCCTCGTCGTCGGCCTCCACTCGGGCAGGCCGGTCGGTCGTGCCGGTCGCCGCCGCCGGGTCCGGGTCGCCCTTGAGTCCCTTCATGAAGGCCTCGACCCACAGGCCGGGTTCGGGCTCCTTCTTCTCCGGCACCGGCTCGGACGCCCAGGCGGGCGCCGCCGCGCGGGCCGCCTCCTGGGCGGCCTCGGCCGCGCGGGCCTCGGCGATGCGCTGGCTGAGCGGCGTCTTGACCCGGCTGCGGCGCTGCGGCAGGCCGTTCGGGGTCCACTCGGTGACCTCGGGGACGTCGTCGTCCAGGGAACCGCCCGCGGGGGCGGGGACGCGTGGTCCGGTGGTCGGACGGCGCTTCTTCGGTACGCGCTTGGGGCCCTCGACCCCGCCGGTGTCCATGCTCGGCACCGAGGACGCCCCGACGCCGTGCGCGAGACCGGCGCCGGGACCGGTGGTGAGCATGGCGTGCGGCACGATGAGCACGGCACGGACACCGCCGTACGCGGACTGCCGCAGCGAGATCTGCATGTCGAACATCTTGGTGAGGCGGCCGACGACGGCCAGGCCGAGCCGGGGGGCGTCGCCCAGGTCGTTGACCTCCACGCCGGCCTGCGCCGCGGCGAGCATGCCCTCCGCCTTGGCGCGGCCCTCCTCGCTGAGGCTGACGCCGCCGTCCTCGATCTCGATGGCGATGCCGGTCTGCACCTCGACGGCGGTGACGTGCACCCTGGTCTGCGGCGGCGAGTAGCGGGTGGCGTTGTCGAGGAGTTCGGCGCAGGCGTGGATGACCGGTTCCACGGACAGGCCGCCCACGGAGACCTCGGCGATGGAGTGCAGTTCGACGCGGCGGTACTCCAGGATCCGCGACATCGCGCCTCGCAGGACGCTGAACAGCGGTACGGGCTGGGGCCACTGGCGTCCGGGGCGGCCGCCGCCGAGCACCGCGATGGAGTCGGCGAGGCGTCCGATCAGCGCGGTGCCGTGGTCGATGCGCAGCAGGTCGTCGAAGACCTCGGGGTTGCGGCCGTGGTCCTCCTCCATCTCGCGGAGTTCCTTGGCCTGCTGGTGGACGATCGCCTGGACGCGCCGGGCGATGTGGACGAAGGCGCGCTGCCCGGAGTCGCGCAGCATCTGCTCGTGGTCCACGATCTCCAGGACGGTGCGGACGATGTCCCGCTGCGACGCCGGGAGCCCCTGGTAGGCGGGTTCGCAGGCGATGGTCTCCTGCAGCGCCTCCTGCGGGGACAGGCCGCGGCGCATCCGGTTGAGCGCGACGGGCACGACTTCCTTGCCGAGCCGCACGATCTCCTGGTCGTGGCCGGCGACGCGCTGTTCCAGCTGGGTGCTGCGGCGGTGGTGCTCGGCGCGCAGCGCGCGGACGATACGGGCTCGGCGTACGGCTTCGGCGGCGGTCGCGACGACCAGGAGCGTCGCGACGGCACCGCACCAGCCGACCGCGGTCCTGGCCGGCTCCGTCACCAGGGCGACGGCGGCTCCGGTCGCCACGGCCATCAGGACGGCCGGCAGCACCAGCACGCGTGCGGAGGAAAGTTCACGGCCACCGGGAGGCGATTGAACACTCACCATGTATGCCCTCTGAGACAAATCGGCTGGGTCGGGGGGAACGTACTGCCCACATGGGGGACTTGGACTTTCTTGACCTTCGGCATGTTTGGGAACAAGCGCACGAATACATGCCAACTCGGTGCGCTGCGGGCGAGCTTAGTCCGACCGGATCATCGCGGTGTCATATTCGGCAAGCACCTGAATTGCCCTCTGCCACAGGAGTACTGTCGGCCCCATTTACACGCTCAGCCCCCGTTCGCACACGCTGCGTCACGGGGCACAGGTGTACGAAAAAGAACCCCCGCGCAGGTGGGACGGAGGGGGAACCGGCACTTCCGGACGCCGGACGAGGGCCGCCTCCAGAACGCGCGAACGCAGTCCGGGCCGGGGAAGGCGGCTGCCTTCCCCGGCCCGGACGGCGTTCAGGGGCACAGTGTCCAGCGGTGCGGACGGGCCGGCCGAGCGGAGCCCGGACGTCGCGCGGGACCCGGCCCACCGACCGGGCGGGTTGAGTCCACCGACCGGGCGGCCTCAGCCCACCGGCCGGCCGGGCTCAGCCCACCGACGAGTAGGCCACCACTCCCCGCAGCAGCCCGTCCACGGCCTTGCGCGCGTTCTTCGCCACCGTCGACCCCTCGCGCGCGGCCGGCGCCGCCGCGATCTGCCCGAGCACGTCGATGACCTGCTTGCACCAGCGCACGAAGTCGCCCGCGGGCATCTCCGCCTCGCGCAGCACCTCGTCGAGGCCCTTCCCGGACGCCCACTCGTACGCCGGCCAGGCGAAGCCGAGGTCCGGCTCGCGCTGGCCCACGCCCTCGGTCTGCCGGATCTTGAAGTCCTCCTCCAGCGCGTCGAGCCGGCCCCAGATGCGGACCATCTCGCCGAGCGCGGCCTTGGCCTGCCCGGACGGCACCTTCGGCGCCATGGCGTCGTCCCCGACCCGGGACTCGTACACCAACGCGGAGACGCAGGCGGCCAGTTCGGCCGGGGACAGACCCTCCCAGACACCGGCGCGCAGGCACTCGCTGGCGAGCAGGTCGAGCTCCCCGTACAGCCGGGCCAGCCGCTTGCCGTGCTCGGTCACCTCGTTGCCCCGGAGGTAGTCGAGCTCGGTGAGGAGCGCGACGATCCGGTCGAAGGTACGGGCGATGGTGTTCGTGCGGCCCTCGATGCGCCGCTCCAGCTGCGAGGTGTCGCGCAGCAGCCGGTGGTAGCGCTCGGCCCAGCGGGCGTGGTCCTCGCGGTCGCTGCAGCCGTGGCAGGGGTGGGCGCGGATCGCCGTGCGCAGCCGGGCGATCTCCCGGTCGTCGGCTGCCGCCGAGCGCGACTTGCGGTGCCGGTCGGGCACGATGTGCCCCGCCTTGGTGCGCAGCGCCGAGGCGAGATCCCTGCGGGACTGCGGGGAGCGCGCGTTGAAGGACTTCGGGATGCGCATCCGCTCCAGTGCCTCGACGGGCACCGGGAAGTCCATCGAGGCCAGCCGCTTCACCTGGCGCTCGGAGGTGAGGACGAGCGGGCGGGGGCCGTCGTGGTACTCGTAGCCCCTGTGCCCGTTCGACCGGCCGGCGGGCAGGCCCGGGTCGAGGACCAGCGCGAGACCCGCGTACTTGCCCGTCGGGACGTGGATGACGTCACCGGGCTTGAGCTTCTCCAGGGCGACGGCCGCCTCCGCACGCCGCTGCGACGCGCCCTGCCTGGCCAGTTCCGTCTCGCGGTCCTTCAGGTCGCGGCGCAGGCCCATGTACGCGTCGAAGTCGCCGAGGTGGCAGGTCATGGACTCCTTGTAGCCCTCCAGCCCCTCCTCGTTGCGCTGGACCTGCCGGGAGATCCCGACGACCGACTTGTCGGCCTGGAACTGCGCGAACGACGTCTCCAGCAGCTCGCGCGAGCGGTGCCGCCCGAACTGCTCGACCAGGTTCACCGCCATGTTGTACGACGGCTTGAAGCTGGAGCGCAGCGGATACGTCCGGGTGCCGGCCAGTCCCGCCAGGTGCTCGGGGCTCGTCCCGCGCTGCCACAGCACCACGGCGTGGCCCTCGACGTCGATGCCGCGGCGTCCGGCGCGGCCGGTCAGCTGGGTGTACTCGCCGGGGGTGATGTCGGCGTGCTGCTCGCCGTTCCACTTGACGAGCTTCTCCAGAACCACCGAGCGGGCGGGCATGTTGATGCCGAGCGCGAGGGTCTCGGTGGCGAAGACGGCCTTGACCAGGCCGCGCACGAACAGTTCCTCGACGATCTCCTTGAACGTCGGCAGCATGCCGGCGTGGTGGGCCGCGATGCCGCGCTCCGCGCCCTCCAGGAACTCGTAGTAGCCGAGGACGTGCAGGTCCTCGTCCGGGATCGAGGCCGTGCGCTCCTCGACGATCTCCCGCACCCGCGCCCGCGCCGCGTCGTCGTTCAGCCGCAGCCCCGCGTACAGGCACTGCTGGACGGCGGCCTCGCAGGCGGCGCGGCTGAAGATGAACGTGATGGCGGGCAGCAGCCCCTCGGAGTCGAGCCGCTCGATGACCTCGGGTCTGCCGGGCGTCCACACCCGCGACCGCTGCCGCCGCTCCCGCTCCCGGTCCGCCTCGCGTATGTTCTTGCCGCGCCGCCGGTCACGCCCGTACGGACGGCTGTCCTCCATGCGCGCCAGGCGCATCAGGTCGGGGTTGACGGCCTTCTTGTGGCCCTCGCCCTCCTCGAACAGGTCGTACATCCGGCGTCCGGCGAGCACGTGCTGGAACAGCGGCACGGGGCGGTGCTCGGAGACGATCACCTGGGTGTCGCCGCGGACGGTGTCCAGCCAGTCGCCGAACTCCTCCGCGTTCGACACGGTGGCGGAGAGCGACACCAGGGTCACCGACTCGGGGAGGTGGATGATCACTTCCTCCCAGACGGCGCCGCGGAAGCGGTCGGAGAGGTAGTGCACCTCGTCCATCACCACGTAACCGAGGCCGCTGAGGGTCTGCGAGCCCGCGTACAGCATGTTGCGGAGCACCTCGGTGGTCATCACGACCACCGGTGCCTCGGAGTTGACGCTGTTGTCACCGGTGAGCAGACCCACCTTGTCCGCGCCGTAACGGCGGGCGAGGTCGGCGTACTTCTGGTTGGAGAGCGCCTTGATGGGCGTCGTGTAGAAACACTTCTTGCCCTGTCCGAGGGCGAGGTGGACGGCGAACTCGCCGACGATCGTCTTGCCCGAGCCGGTCGGTGCGGCCACGAGCACGCCCTTGCCCGCCTCCAGCGCCTGGCAGGCCTCGATCTGGAAGGGGTCGAGGCCGAAGTCGTACATCTCGCGGAAGGACGCGAGCGCGGTGGCCTGCTCGACAGCGCGCTTTCGTGCTGCCGCGTACCGCTCGGCCGGTGAGAGGTCCTCTGTCATCGTGCTTTCGAGACTACCGGCAGCCGCTGACAACAGGTCGATCATTATCGGGATCCGCTCCCGCGCGGGCCGCGGATCTCCGCAGCTCACCGTACGAGTGCGCCGGTCAGCGCACCGCGACCCGCACCGCTCCGGGCACGCACTCGGCGGTCAGCGGCAGCGGGCCGATCCGCTCACCGTCCGCGTATCCCGTGATGCCCTCCGCCACCAGTTCGACCTTCGCGGCCCGGTACACGCTCACCTTCGGATGACCGAGGTGGGTGCCCTTGTAGACCTTGGGGAAGACCTTCAGCAGGGTCGCGCGGCCGCAGTCCCCCACCACCGTCACGTCGAAGAGCCCGTCCTCGAGGTCGGCGTCCGCGCAGATCCTCATGCCACCGCCGTACGACGGTCCGTTGCCGACGGCCACGAGCGTGGCCTCGGTCTCCAGGACGGCGCCGTCGTCCAGCGTGATCCGGTACGGGAACGGGGTGAAGGCGGTCAGCTCGGCGAGGATCGCCAGGTCGTACCTCAGCCGCCCGGTGGGCCATCGCATGCGGTTGCCGCGGTCGTTGACCCGCGAGTCGAAGCCGGAGGCGAGAACCGTCCCGAACCAGGTGCCGCCGGCCCGGCCGAGGTCGACGTCCCGCAGCAGACCGCCCTTGAGCGCGTCGGCCACCACGCGGCCCGCGGCCTCGGGGTCGCGCACCGGCAGGTCCAGGGCGCGCGCGAAGTCGTTGCCGGTGCCGACGGCGACCAGCCCCAGCGGGGTACGGGTCCCGGCGACGGCCTGGAGCGCCAGGCTCGCCATGCCGTCGCCACCGACGGCCACCAGGGCGCCCGTGCCGCCCGCGACGGCCTCCCGCGCCCGGCGCAGCGCGTCCCGGGCGTCCTCACCGAGGACGGTCCGCACGGAGAAGCCGGCCGCCCGGAGCGCGGAAGCGGCCGGCTGCGCCGCGCGGGCGCCCCGGCCGCGTCCCGCGGTGGGATTGACGAAGAGGGTGATCTCGCTGGTCACGGCCGGACCTTACAAGGTCACCGGCGCCGTCAGGTCACATCGTCATAACCGTTGACCCGGTCCGGCCCCGCCTGCTCCGGCAGGGCGGCACGGGCGGGCGGCACGGTCTCGATCTCGCCGATGTCCTCGGGGGTGAGATCCAGCTCGGAGGCCTCGTCGTCGTCGAGTGCGGCGTCGGGGTTGCCGCGGCGCCGCCGCCGGTCGTTCATCAAGGAGAACAGCACCGCGAAGAAGTACAGCACCACGATCGGGCCTGACAGAGCGATCATGCCGACCGGGTCCGTGGTCGGGGTCGCGACGGCCCCGAACACGAAAACGCCCATGATGACGCCGCGCCACCAGCTCGCCATACGGGTCCCGGTCACGAGGCCCACGGCGTTGAGCATCACCAGCAGCAGCGGCAGCTCGAAGGCGAGCCCGAAGACCAGCACCATCCGGACCGTGAAGTCCACGACGTCGTCCAGGCCGAGGATGTTGCCGGAGCCTTCCGGGGTGAGGCTGAGCAACACCTGCATGCTGACCGGGATGACCTGGTAGGCCAGAGCCGCGCCACCGACGAACAGCGGGACAGCCAGAACCACGAAGGCGTACGTGTACTTCTTCTCGTTCTTGTGCAGACCCGGGGCGATGAACGCCCAGAGCTGGTACAGCCAGACCGGGCTGGACACGATCACACCCGCCATCAGGCTGACCTTGACGGTCAACGAGAACGGCGCGAGGAGCGTATTGAAGGTCACAACGGCGCAGTTGCCGCCGTTGCTCTCCGCGAGCCCCTTGGCGCACTTCGGCACCGGGTCCGCCAGGAACTGCATCAGCTGCTCGCTGAAGAATGCCGCCACAATGGCGACGACCACGATGGCCAGGACGGCCTTCGCCAGTCTGTTGCGCAGCTCACGAAGGTGCTCCACCAGGGGCATCCGCCCCTCGGGATCCTTCTCCTTCTTGCGGGCAGGCTTGAGCAACCCACGTTCCCATCTCGTGCGGCGGGCCGGAGGTCACCGGCCCTGCGTCAGCGCTTGGTCGAGTCCGTCGGCTCGGTGACCGGCCGGGAGCTGGTCACGTCGCCGGGTGCGGCCTGGATGGTGCGCTGCGACGGGGTCTGCTCGTCGGTGGGGGGCGGGCCCGCCGGGGTGCTGTCCTGGCCGCCCTCCGACTTCATCGCCTTGGCCTCGCTCTTGAGGATGCGCGCGGACTTGCCGAGGGACCGCGCCATGTCCGGAAGCTTCTTCGCGCCGAACAGCAGGATGATGACGACGAGGATGAGAATGATCTCGGGAGCTCCGAGCCTTCCGAACATAAGTCTTTACCTTCTCACCGAGGCGGCAGGGGCGGGGTGCTGTCCGATCGGTCGGACATGTGTCCGATCGTCGTGTCGACAGCGATCGTAACGCGCAGGGGGTAAACGCTGGGCAATCCCTGTGCGTACTCCCGGTCGCGGCCCGCGCCTCGTTATGCGTGCCGCGTTCAGCAGCGTACCTGCCCCCGGTGGCCAGCCGACAGGCCGAAGTGGCTCATCGCACGGTCAGGAACGGACTCATACCTGATCCACGGACTGGGCCACCCCGACCGACGCCCGCTCCAGTTCGTCCGCCGCGCGGTTGATCCGGCGCGCCGAGTCGGACACCTGCCTGCCCAGCCGCTCGGCCTCCACGAACACCCGGACGCCGAGAACGCCCAGCACCACCAGACCCAGAAACCCCACGGCTACCGCCAGCATCGGCCAGAACATGCGTCGAGCCTAGACGCTCGCGTACAGGCGCAGGGTGCGCACCCCGCCCCCGGTGAGAAGTTCGACGATGCGCTCGCCCGCGGGCTTGCGGACCGCCGAGCCGCACTCGGGGCAGGTGAAGGAGTAGAAGGTGGTGCGGCTGCTGGCCCCGATGGCGAGCCTCAGCGCGCTCGCGGCCAGCTCGAAGCGGGCCCGGCAGTCGGGGCAGCCCGCCCTGAACAGCACCGGGGCCACGCGTGACATGCCCGCGAAGGCGGACGCCACCGACATCTCCCGCTCCCGCGTCCCGGACCCGGCGAATCCGCTCACAGCTCCTGCTCCTGCCTGTCGTCCCTTCCGTCCCCCGGGGGCGGTGCGTCGTACGCGGCGAGCGCGTCGCGGGCCGCCTGCCGGGCGCTGTCGGCGAGCGGCCGCGGCGACACGATCCGCCCGTCGCGGCCCAGCCGCAGGGCGAGCCGCCGCAGCGAGGCGGGGTCGGGGGTGCGCAGGGTGATCCGCAGCCCGCCGTCGGGCAGCTCCTCGGCGCTGTCGTGCGGGTAGTACTCGGCGACCCAGCGCCCGCCGGGCCCCACCTCGACGACAACCTCGGGGTCCTCCGCCGCGGGCTGCACCAGCCCCTCCGACAGATCGCGCAGCTCCACCTCGGGCGGCGCGGACGGCTCGTCGAGGATGCGGATCTCGGCGACGCGGTCCAGCCGGAAGGTGCGGCGCGCCTCGGAGCGGCGGCACCAGGCCTCCACATAGGTGTGGCCGACGCTGACCAGCCGGATCGGGTCGATCTCGCGCTCGGTGAGCTCGTCCCGGGCGGGCGAGTAGTAACGGATCCACAGCCGGCGGCGCTCGGAGATCGCCCGGTCGACGTCCGCGAAGACGCCGCCCTCGGACTCGAAGGTCACCGACAGCCGGGCGCTCGCGCCCGCCGCGTCGCCGGAGGCCGTCTCCAGCTTGGCGGTGGCCCGCAGCAGGGCCTGGCGGTCCCCCTCGCGCAGACCGGGCAGCGTGGACACGGCGCGGGCGGCCACCAGCAGGGCGGTGGCCTCGTCGGAGGCGATCCGCAGCGGTTCCGCGACGTCGTCCGGGTTGTGCCACCAGATCCGGTCGCCGTCGGTGTCGATGTCGAGGAGGTCGCCGCCGCGGAAGCTGGTCCCGCACAGCGGCAGCACGTCGAGGTCGGAGATCAGCTCGTCCTCGCTGATGCCGAAGGCCCGGGCGACGTCACCGACCCGGGCGCCGGGGCGCTCGCGCAGATAGGTCACCAGGGAGAGCATCCGCCGCGTCTGGTCGATCGCGCTGGCCGGCCTGGCCGGTTTTCCTGCCACTGTCCCGCGTCCCCTCAGCCTTTGGCCACGGCGCGCAGCCGGTCCACGACGTCCGCCCGCAGCTCAGCGGGCTCCAGCACGACCACGTCGGGCCCGAACTCGACGAGCCAGGCGTCCAGGCCGTGCCCGTACGGAATCTCCAACTCGTCCCAGCCGTCGCCGAGTTCCCGTACGGAGACGGCCTTGGCGCGCAGCGGGTAGCCGGCGCCCGCACGCAGCCGGATCAGCGCGGACCGGTCGGCGCTCTCCCCCGCCCAGCCGGCGACCGTCTCGCGGACGGTGACGACGTCGGGCACCGGCGCGGTGTACTTGCCGGGGCGGGTGCGGACCCTGCCGGTGATCCGGGAGAGCCGGAAGACCCGCTCGGCGCCGCGCTCACGGTCCCAGCCGGCCAGGTACCAGTGACCGCGCCAGCACTCCAGCGCCCACGGTTCGACGAGCCGGGGTTCGGGGCGGGCCGCGGTGGCCTTGCGGTAGTCGAAGGCGACGGGGCGGCGGTCACGGCAGGCCAGCATCAGCGGCTCGAAGGACGCCTCGTGCACGGGGATGCGGGGCTCCAGGGCGCCGTGGGCCTCGTAGGGGTCGAAGTCCTCGGCCATGCCGGCGGCGCGCAGCTTCTGCAGGGCGCCGCTCGCCGCGCCCGCGAGGCGGGCCTGCTGCCACACCTTGGCGGCGAGGCCCAGGGCGGCGGCCTCCTCGGCGTCGAGGGTGATGGGAGGCAGGCGGTTGCTGTCGCGGCGGGCGAGGTATCCGATCTCGCCCTCGACGTTCTCCACCGTCTCGATGACCAGTCCGAGTTCGCGCAGGTCGTCCTTGTCGCGCTCGAACATGCGGTTGAAGCTGTCCTCGGAGTTCGCCTCCAGGTACGCCTCGATGGACTCGCGCAGCTCCCGCTTGCTGAGCGGCCGCCGCGTCCCGAGCAGACACAGCGCCAGGTTCATCAGCCGCTCGGCCTTGGCAATGGCCATCGACGCCCTTCCTATGGTGCTTCCGACCGATGACCGTACCGCTCCGGAGTGTCGCGGCAAAAGCCGAGGGCCCATGCCCCGACGGGCATGGGCCCCGGATGACCGGGTCTGATCACTGTCCGTTCGGACGTCGGTCAGACTCCGAGCAGATCGACCACGAAGATCAGCGTCTCGCCGGGCTTGATGGCCGGGGTCGGGCTCTGGTTGCCGTAGGCGAGGTGGGCCGGGATGGTCAGCTGGCGGCGGCCGCCGACCTTCATGCCCTGCACGCCCTTGTCCCAGCCCGCGATGACGCGGCCGCCACCGAGCGGGAAGCGGAACGGCGTACCGCGGTTCCAGCTCGCGTCGAACTCCTCGCCGGTGGAGAAGGCGACGCCCACGTAGTGGACGGAGACGGTGTCGCCCGCCTTGGCGACGGGTCCCTCACCCTCCCAGATGTCCTTGATCTCGAGGTCCGCCGGGGGCTCGCCGCCCGGGAAGTCGATCTCGGGCTTCTCGATGCTCACGTCTCAGGCTCCTGCTTGTTCGCTGATGGGCAGCGACAGTCTTTCATCCCGCGGCCGTGCCGGACGCCGCGAGCACGCCCGGCGGGGCGGCGGGACCGCGGGGCGGGGCGGCGGGACCGCGGGGCGGGGCGGCGGGCGGCGCGGCGGCGGTCACATCTTGGCGAGGATGTCCACCGTGAAGACCAGCGTGGAGTCCTTCTTGATGCTGCTGCCGCTCGGCGGGTTGTCGCCGTAGCCGAGCTTCGGCGGGACGACGACGAGCACCCGGCTGCCGACCTTCTTGCCGGTGAGCCCCTGCGCCCAGCCCTTGACGACCTGCTGCAGCGAGAACGACGCCAGCTGGTCCCTGCTGTACGTGGAGTCGAACTCCTTGCCGTCCTCCCAGAGCACGCCCTTGTACTGCACGAGGAGGGTGCTGTCCGCCTTCACCTCGTCGCCGTCGCCCTCCAGCACGTACTCGGCGACCAGCTTCGTCGGCGCCTTGCCCTTGGGCACGTCGATGGAGGGCGCCGAGCCGTCGGTCGCGGTGCCGACCCGGGGCAGCGCGGCGTCGTCCTGCGTCACCTTCTTGCCCTTGGCCGAGCTCTTCGCGTTGAAGGCGTCCTCGACGTCGATCACGAAGACGAGGGTGTCCGTCCCCTCGATACCCGCCTGCTTGTTGCCCTCCTTGCCGTAGCCCCAGGTCGGCGGGACCGCCATCTCGACCCGGCTGCCGGCCTTCTTGCCCGCGAGGCCGTAGCGCCAGCCGTCGATGATGCTGCCCTTGGCGAGCTGGATGAGCAGCGGCGTCTTGCGGTCGTAGGAGTTGTCGAAGACCTTCCCCGAGGACCAGATCTGGCCCAGGTAGTTCGCCTGGACGTAGTCGTTCTCGGCGATCGTCCTGCCGCTGCCCGCGATGACCGTCTTCACCGCCAGGTTCTTCGACGGCTCACCGCTGCCCTTGGCGACGGTCGGCTTCTCGCCGAACTTCTTCCCCGCCGTGATGCCCGGCAGCGGGCCGTCGACGATCTTCGGCGGCGGCGCCTCCGAGACGGATGCCGAAGGCGACGGGCTGCCGCTGGACTCGGCGTCGTCCGACTTGTCGTCACCGCATCCGGCGAGCGTGACCAGTCCAGCGGGTACAGCGAGAAGAAGGGAGCGTCGGCGCACGGTGAGGGCCTCGTATCGGTCGATCCAGTGGAATGGCGTCCGCGCCACCTTACTGACGTTTACGGGCGGCCCCGGGATCAGGCCCGCGCCGAATTCAGCCGGACGGCCGGGCGTTGCCCCTCCGGAGGACCGGATCCGGCACACGCGAAGGGCGCCGTACGGGAGACGTACGACGCCCTTCGCGCGCGGTCCCGGGAGGCTCCCGGGCGCCGGCTCACATGCCGGCGATGAGCTTCTCCACCCGGTCGTCCACCGAGCGGAACGGGTCCTTGCACAACACCGTGCGCTGCGCCTGGTCGTTCAGCTTCAGATGCACCCAGTCGACGGTGAAGTCACGGCGCTGTTCCTGCGCGCGCCGGATGAAGTCACCGCGCAGCCGCGCCCGAGTGGTCTGCGGCGGCACCGACTTGCCCTCGAAGATCTTCAGATCGTCGCAGATCCGGGTCGCCTGACCCTTCTTCTCCAGCAGGTAGTAGAGACCCCGACGACGGTGGATGTCGTGGTACGCGAGGTCTATCTGCGCGACCCGCGGATGCGACATCGTCATGTTGTGCTTGGCCCGGTACCGCTCGATGAGCTGGTACTTCATCACCCAGTCGATCTCGGTGCCGATCCGGTCGAGGTCCTCGGCCTCGATCGCGTCGAGCGTCCGGCCCCACAGCTCCAGGACCTGCTCGACGGTGCCCGTGCGGATCCCGCGACGCTCGCAGAAGTCCACGGCCTTCTCGTAGTACTCGCGCTGCACCTCGAGCGCCGAGGCCTCCCGGCCGCTGGCCAGGCGCACCTTGCGGCGGCCCGTGACGTCGTGGCTGACCTCGCGGATCGCCCGGATCGGGTTCTCCAGGGTGAGGTCACGCATCACCGTGCCCGCCTCGATCATGCGCAGCACCAGGTCGGTGGCACCGACCTTGAGCAGCATGGTCGTCTCGGACATGTTCGAGTCGCCGACGATGACGTGCAGCCGGCGGTACCGCTCGGCGTCCGCGTGCGGCTCGTCGCGGGTGTTGATGATCGGCCGGGAGCGCGTCGTCGCGGAGCTGACGCCCTCCCAGATGTGCTCGGCGCGCTGACTGACGCAGTAGACGGCGCCCCGGGGTGTCTGCAGCACCTTTCCGGCACCGCAGAGCAACTGCCTCGTGACGAGGAAGGGGATGAGGATGTCCGCGAGCCGGGAGAACTCCCCGTGCCGGGCGACCAGATAGTTCTCGTGGCACCCGTAGGAGTTACCGGCCGAGTCCGTGTTGTTCTTGAACAGATAGACGTCGCCCGCGATTCCTTCCTCGTGCAGGCGTCGTTCGGCGTCTACCAGGAGTCCTTCCAGAATGCGCTCGCCGGCCTTGTCGTGGGTGACCAGTTCCGTCACGTTGTCACATTCGGGTGTCGCGTATTCCGGATGTGATCCCACGTCGAGATAGAGGCGGGCGCCGTTGCGCAGGAAGACGTTACTGCTGCGGCCCCATGACACGACACGGCGGAAGAGGTACCGCGCCACCTCGTCGGGAGACAGGCGCCGCTGTCCCCTGAACGTACACGTGACGCCGTACTCGTTCTCCAGCCCGAAAATGCGGCGGTCCATGACTGAACATTACGCCCGATCACCCGAGCTGAAACGGGGTTGGACGGCACGGTTCGGATCATTTTCCTTTGACGCCGCAACCACCGCGCCGTCCCCGGTGGCCGCGAGAACCCGTCCGGTGGCCAGCAGGACGAGCAACGAGACGGCACCCGCGCACCCCGGCACGGCGAAGCCCCAGCGCGTCCCGCCCCACTCGACCACCGGACCCGCGAGCGCCGTCCCCAGGGAGGCGCCCACGGTGAAGGTGGTCACCAGCCACGAGAACGCCTCGGTGACCGTCCCGGCCGGCGCGTGCCGGTCCACGATGATGAACGCGCAGGCGATGCAGGGGGCCAGGAAGACGCCGGCCAGCGCGCTCAGCGCCGTCATCGCGGCCACGCCGGGCACCAGCGTCAGCGGGAGGTAACACACCGCCAGCAGTGCCACCAGCACCCGCAGTCGCCGCTCCGGCGCCCCCGCCCATCGCCGCGCCCCGTAGACGGTGCCGCCGGCCAGGGCGCCGAGGCCGAGCGCCGCCATCAGCCAGCCGTACACCGCGTCCCCGCCGTTGCCGTCCGCGTACGACACCGCGGCGACCGCGATGGAGCCCAGCGCCATGCCGATGAACAGGAACGCCGCGAGCAGCGCCAGAAGACCCGTGGAGCGCAGGGCGCCCAGCCAGTGCGCCTCGCGGGGCTCCGACCGCCAGGCGCGCGCGGGCGGTGAGAGGACCACCGACAGGGCCCCCAGCACCCCGATCACGTTGAGTACGAGGAGCGCGGCCCTCGCCGACCAGAGCGACGCGCACAGCGTCACCAGCAAGGGCCCGACGGTGAACATGACCTCCTGCGCGACCGCGTCCATCGCGTAGGCCGTGTGCACCTGGTCCTGTCTGCGCAGCACGGAGGGCCACAGGGCCCTCAGGCCGCCCTCCAGCGGCGGTGTGAACAGTCCGGCGACCGCCACGAAGGCGTGGGCGAGCGGCAGCGGGTCCGTGCCCGTCCAGGCGAAGAGGGCCATGCCGAGCGCGGAGACCAGCGCGGCGGGAAGCTGGATCCTCGGCTGCCCGTACAGGTCCACCAGGCGCCCCAGCAGCGGCTGGCCGACCGCGTTCGCCACCCCGTACACCGCGGCGAGCGCTCCCGCGAGGCTGTACGTCCCGCCCTCGGCGCGGACGAACAGCACGATCGCGATCGCGGCGACCGCGTTGGGCAGCCGGCCCACCAGGGTGCCGGTCAGCAGCCGGGCGGCGTGCTTCGCCCTGAGGATCTCCGCATAGCCCGAGGCCATGTCCTCCGCCTCCTTCCGCCGGCAGCCGCCCGGGGCGGTCTCCCGCCTCCCTCTGGTTTTACGTATAACGTCCCTCGTCATACGTACCATGTGGCCAGCCCACGCGTCCAGACGAAGGAGCAGCCGCCGGTGGCCCGAGCAAGCACGCGCCCCACCAGCCGAGACGTCGCCCACGCCGCCGGTGTCTCCCAGGCCGCCGTGTCCCTCGTCCTCGGCGGCAAATGGCGCGGACGCGTCTCCGAGCAGACCGCCGAGCGCGTACGGGAGGCCGCGCACCGCCTCGGCTACCGGCCCAACCTCGCCGCCCGCAACCTGCGCCTGGGCCGCACCCGTACCGTCCTGCTCGTCGTCCCGGCGCTCACCACGGAGTTCTTCGCCGGCGTCTACACCGGCGCCGCCCGCGTCGCCGCCGAGCACGGCTTCGGCGTCGTCCTCTACCCCTCGCCCCAGGGCATCGGCCCCGCCCGCGACCCGTTCGGCTCCGCGCAGGCCGCCCTCGACGGGGTCATCGCCTCCTCCATGGCGGCCGACGCCCTCACCGCCATCCGCGGCGACCAGCTCCCCCTCGTCATGCTCGACAGCGACCCCGCGGGCAGCCTCGGCGCCGCGACCGTCAACCTCGACATCGCCGACGGCGTGCGCCAGGTCACCGAGCACCTGCTCGGCCTCGGCCACCGGCGGTTCCTGCACCTCGCCGCCGACGTCTCGTCCTGGACCTTCGACATCCGCGCGCGCGGGCTCGACGCCCGCCTCGGCGCGGTGCCGGGCACGGACGTCCGCCGGGCCCGCGCGCCGCTGACCATCGAGGGCGCGCTCGCCGCCGCGCAGACCGCCCTCACCGCGCCCGGCCCCCGGCCCACCGCGGTCGTCTGCGACGACGACAACCTCGCCGCCGGCGCCTACAAGGCAGCCCGGCGGCTCGGCCTGCGCGTCCCCGACGACCTCTCCGTCACCGGCCTCGACGACCTCGCCCTCGCCCGGGCGATCGACCCCGAGCTCACCACCGTCCGCCTCGACGCCGAGCTCTTCGGCGACCGCGGCATGCGGGCCCTCCTCGCCGTCCTGGAGGACCGCACGCCCCCGGCGGGGGACATCCCCGTCCACCTCGTCGTACGCGGCTCCACGGCGCCGCCGCCGGCGATCTAGGGCCCTTCCCGGACGCGACGCGCCCCGGCCGTCGTGGCCGGGGCGCGGGTCGCACCGCCCGGCGGGTCATCCACCGAGCGGACGGCTCACTCCTCGTCCTCGGTGTCCTCCGCCTCGGCCGCCGTCGAGGCCCCGCCGGCCTCCAGCAGACGCCCCAGCTGGCGGCCCACGATCCGCTTGAACTTGCGCTGCTGCGGACGCGTACGGTCCAGCACCGCGACCTCCAGGCGCTCGGCGGGAATCTCCCGCTCACCGCCGTTCGGCTCCCGCGACAGCGCCTGCACGGCCAGCTTCAGCGCCTCCGCCAGCGTCATGCCGTCCTGGTGGCGCTGGTCGAGATAGCCGCTGATCTGCTCGGCGTTGCCGCCGACCGCGACCGAGCCGTGCTCGTCCACGATCGATCCGTCGTGCGGCAGCCGGTAGATCTGGTCGCCCTCCGGAGTCTCCCCCACCTCGGCGACCACGAGCTCCACCTCGTACGGCTTCTCCGCCGCACTGGAGAAGATCGTGCCCAGCGTCTGCGCGTAGACGTTCGCCAGGCCACGCGCCGTGACGTCGTCGCGGTCGTACGTGTAGCCCCTGAGATCCGCGTACCGCACACCGCCGATCCGCAGGTTCTCGTACTCGTTGTACTTGCCGGCGGCCGCGAAACCGATCCGGTCGTAGATCTCGCTGAACTTGTGCAGCGCGCGGGACGGGTTCTCGCCGACGAACACGATGCCGTCGGCATACTGCAGCACGACCAGGCTCCGGCCGCGCGCGATGCCCTTGCGGGCGTACTCCGCCCGGTCGGCCATCGCCTGCTGGGGTGACACATAGAACGGCGTCGACACCGGTTATCCATCCCTTTCTGGAGAAGTCACGGGGTCACTCACAAGAGGGGACGGGGTCAGAGCAGCGCGGCACGCGGGCCGTCGGGCTGCTCCATACGCCGCTCCAGGATCGCGCGGGCGATCTCGGAGGACTCGGCGTCGGTGAGCCTGCGGAATCCCTCATCGGTGATCACGGTGACGATCGGGTAGATCCGGCGGGCCACGTCCGGGCCGCCCGTCGCCGAGTCGTCGTCGGCGGCGTCGTACAGGGCCTGCACGACCAGCGTCGTCGCCTGCTCCTCGGACAGATCCTTGGTGTACAGCTTCTTCATCGCGCCCCGGGCGAAGATCGAACCGGAGCCCGTCGCGGCGAATCCGTGCTCCTCGGAGCGGCCGCCGGTCACGTCGTACGAGAAGATCCGGCCCCGCTCGCGGTCCACGTCGTACCCCGCGAACAGCGGCACGACGGCCAGGCCCTGCATGGCCATGCCCAGGTTCGACCGGATCATCGTGGAGAGCCGGTTCGCCTTGCCCTCCAGGGAGAGCGTGGCGCCCTCCACCTTCTCGAAGTGCTCCAGCTCCAGCTGGAACAGCTTCACCATCTCCACGGCCAGACCCGCCGTACCGGCGATGCCCACCGCCGAGTACTCGTCCGCCGGGAAGACCTTCTCGATGTCGCGCTGTGCGATGACGTTGCCCATGGTGGCCCGGCGGTCACCTGCGAGCACCACGCCCCCGGGGAACGTGGCGGCCACGATGGTCGTGCCGTGCGGCGCCTCGATCGCCCCCGCCACCGGCGGCAACGTGCGGTTGCCGGGGAGCATTTCGGGCTGGTGCACGGACAGGAAGTCCACGAAGGACGACGACCCGGGCGTCAGGAAGGCAGCTGGTAGACGCCCGGTGCTACGAGTGTTGGCTTCCACGCGATTCCTTCCACGTATGCGGCAGCCCGCCTTATGGCATCGGGCCGATCCTTGAACTGCCCCAGTGCGGCATTGCAGCTGAAGCACAGTACGCCTCGGACCCTACCCGTCTCGTGGCAGTGATCCACATGCTCGGGCACAGTCGCCAAACAGATGCAGCAGACCCCCGCCTGAGAGGCGATCAACTCGTCACGCTCGGCTTCGGTGATGCCGTACTGGCGCTTCAGATGGCCCTGCCGGCCCTGGATCGCCCGGCAGGCCTTGCAGCGCGTCGAGAGGCCGTCGGACGCCGTCGCGTTGCGGTGCCACTCGCTGTGCGGCTTCACCTCTCCACAGGTCCGGCACAGCTTGTAGCCCTCTGGAATCTCGACCTTCTCGCGGACCGACTTCCCGAGCGCCTCCCGGCGGCGCCGATAGTGCGCGGCGCTGTACTCCGCCACGCACTCTCGGCAATCCACCTGGAGGCCGTCTCTCCGGTTCTTGTCCCGCGCAAATGCGGCACGAGGCAGTTCGCGCTTGCATTTCCTGCATCGCTTCGCATCCGGCTCGCCGGCCACCACGCCCCCCGCCATTTTCACTTCGAAGGTGACGCGCCACAGCGGCCTTTACTCTCCACCTTTTTGCACGAAGCTTCGCACGAAATCCTCTGCATTTTCCTCGAGTACGTCATCGATCTCGTCCAGCACCGAGTCGACGTCGTCGCTCAGCTTCTCCTGGCGTTCCTTGAGGTCGTCGGTCGCCTGGGCTTCCTGCGTCTGCTCCTCGGCCTCCTCGGTGGAACGCGTGGCCTTCTGCTGCCCGCCGCCGGTGTCCTTGGTCGCCATAACCCTCACCCCGCTCGGTTCGACGTTCTTGATCAGACCCTACAAGCAGGGTCCGACATCGGCCCCGCAGTTGTCACAACGTGCGGGGGCCACCTCGATGATTCCCGGACGCGGCCCCTTTGCACCCCGCCCGGGGTTTCTCGCCGCCCCGGCCGCCCCGGCCGGCTCAGCCGCCCGACAGGACCCTGACCAGGTCGTCCGCGGTGCGGCAGCGGTCCAGGAGCTCCTTGACATGATTACGCGTTCCGCGAAGCGGCTCGAGGGTTGGCACCCGCTGGAGGGAGTCCCGGCCCGGCAGGTCGAAGATGACCGAGTCCCAGGAGGCCGCCGCCACGTCGTCCGCGTACTGCTCGAGGCAGCGCCCGCGGAAGTAGGCGCGGGTGTCCTCCGGCGGCTGCGTACGGGCCCGCTCGACGTCGGCCTCGTCCAGCAGGCGCTTGATCCTCCCGCGGGCCGCCAGCCGGTTGTACAGGCCCTTGTCGGCCCGTACGTCGGCGTACTGGAGGTCGACGAGGTGGAGCCGGGCGGCGTCCCAGTCGAGTCCGTCACGGCGCCTGTAGCCCTCCATGAGCTCCCGCTTGGCCACCCAGTCCAGCTCCCCGGCCAGACTCATCGGATCGCTCTCCAGACGGCCCAGGACGTCCTCCCAGCGGGCCAGCACGTCCTTGGTCTGGTCGTCCGCGTCCACGCCGTACCGCTCCTCGACGTATTTGCGGGCGAGCTCGAAGTACTCCATCTGGAGCTGGACCGCGGTCAGTGTGCGTCCGCTGCGCAGGGTGATGAGGTGCTGGAGCCCGGGGTCGTGCGAGACCTGGTGGAGCGTGCGCACGGGCTGGTCGACGGCGAGGTCGACGGCGATGAAGCCGTCCTCGATCATGGACAGGACCAGGGCCGTCGTGCCCAGCTTCAGATAGGTCGAGATCTCGGACAGGTTGGCGTCGCCGATGATGACGTGCAGCCTGCGGTACTTCTCCGCGTCCGCGTGCGGTTCGTCCCGGGTGTTGATGATCGGCCGTTTGAGGGTGGTCTCCAGTCCGACCTCGACCTCGAAGTAGTCGGCGCGCTGACTGAGCTGGAAGCCGTGCTCGTGGCCGTCCTGGCCGATACCGACCCGTCCGGCGCCGGTGACGACCTGGCGGGAGACGAAGAAGGGCGTCAGGTGGCGCACGATGTCCGAGAAGGGCGTCTCCCGCTTCATCAGGTAGTTCTCGTGCGTGCCGTAGGAGGCGCCCTTGTTGTCGGTGTTGTTCTTGTAGAGGTGGATCGGCTGGGCGCCGGGGAGCTGGGCGGCGCGCTCGGCGGCCTCGGCCATGATGCGCTCGCCGGCCTTGTCCCAGAGCACGGCGTCGAGGGGGTTGGTGACCTCGGGGGCGCTGTACTCGGGGTGCGCGTGGTCCACGTAGAGCCGCGCGCCGTTGGTCAGGATGACGTTGGCGAGGCCGATGTCCTCGTCGGTGAGCTGACTGTTGTCCGCCGCCTCGCGGGCGAGGTCGAAGCCCCGCGCGTCACGCAGCGGGTTCTCCTCCTCGAAGTCCCAGCGGGCGCGGCGCGCCCGGTGAATCGCCGCCGCGTAGGCGTTGACGATCTGGGACGAGGTGAGCATGGCATTGGCGTTCGGGTGGCCGGGGACGGAGATCCCGTACTCCGTCTCGATGCCCATTACTCGCCGTACGGTCATGCGGCCCTCCTTGCCCGGCGGCGCCCTCGGTCGGGGGCGCTGCTCAAGTACCGCTGGTGCTCCGGTGCGTGTGCGGTGCCCGTCCCCGCACTGCGCGACCCGGCGGTACGAAAGAGCCTAGAACGCCTCTGCGCTGGTGGGGAGATCATTTGCGTCATTGCTGTGCTCCAGCCGTGGCCGGAAAAGCAGTCGGCTGCGGATACCCGTGGTGGGCACCCGCAGCCGCCCTGTGTTTTACAGGTACTGGCCGGTATTGGCCACGGTGTCGATGGAGCGACCGGTGTCCGCTCCCTGCTTTCCGGTGACAAGGGTGCGGATGTACACGATCCGCTCGCCCTTCTTTCCGGAGATGCGGGCCCAGTCGTCGGGGTTGGTGGTGTTGGGCAGGTCCTCGTTCTCCTTGAACTCGTCCACACACGCCTGGAGGAGATGGGAGACCCGAAGGCCCTTCTGCTTCTGTTCGAGGAAGGCCTTGATGGCCGCCTTCTTGGCGCGTCCGACGATGTTCTCGATCATGGCGCCGGAATTGAAGTCCTTGAAGTAGAGGACTTCCTTGTCGCCATTGGCGTAGGTGACCTCGAGGAAGCGGTTCTCCTCGGATTCGGCGTACATCTGTTCCACCGCGGTCTGGATCATGCCGTGCACCGTGGCCGCCCGGTCTCCGCCGTGTTCACCGAGGTCGTCGGTGTGCAGGGGGAGCCGCTCGGTGAGGTACTTGGCGAAGATGTCCTTGGCCGCCTCGGCGTCCGGGCGCTCGATCTTGATCTTCACATCGAGCCGGCCGGGGCGCAGGATCGCGGGGTCGATCATGTCCTCGCGGTTGGAGGCACCGATGACGACCACGTTCTCCAGGCCCTCGACACCGTCGATCTCGGCGAGCAGCTGGGGGACGATGGTGTTCTCCACGTCCGAGCTGACGCCGGAGCCGCGGGTGCGGAAGAGGGACTCCATCTCGTCGAAGAAGACGATGACGGGCGTGCCCTCGCTGGCCTTCTCACGTGCGCGCTGGAAGACGAGGCGGATCTGCCGCTCGGTCTCACCGACGTACTTGTTGAGGAGCTCGGGTCCCTTGATGTTGAGGAAGAAGCTCTTGCCCGCCGCCTGGCCGGTCACCTCGGCGACCTTCTTGGCCAGCGAGTTGGCGACGGCCTTGGCGATGAGCGTCTTGCCGCATCCCGGGGGCCCGTACAGCAGGACACCCTTGGGCGGCCGCAGTTCGTGCTCCTTGAACAGGTCGGGGTAGAGGTAGGGGAGCTCGACCGCGTCGCGGATCAGTTCGATCTGGTTGCCCAGTCCGCCGATCTGCTCGTAGCCGATGTCCGGGACCTCTTCGAGGACGAGCTCCTCGACCTCGCTCTTGGGAACGACCTCGTAGACATAGCCGGAGCGGGGTTCGAGAAGCAGGGCGTCGCCGGCGCGGATGGTGACGTCCAGCAGCGGCTCGGCGAGCCGTACCACCCGCTCCTCGTCGGTGTGCCCGATGACGAGGGCCCGCTCGCCGTCCTCGAGGATCTCCTTGAGGGTGACGATGTCCCCGACGCTCTCGTACTCCATGGCCTCGACCACGTTGAGCGCTTCGTTCAGCATCACTTCCTGGCCGCGCCTGAGCTCGTCGAGCTCGACGCCGGGGCTGACGTTCACCCGCAGCTTGCGGCCGCCGGTGAAGATGTCGGCCGTGCCGTCCTCGTTCGCCGTGAGGAAGACACCGAAGCCGGCCGGCGGCTGTGCGAGCCGGTCGACCTCCTCCTTGAGGGCCACGATCTGGTCGCGGGCCTCACGGAGCGTGCTCGCGAGCCGCTCGTTCTGCGCGGACACGCCGGCCAGGTTGGTCTGCAGCTCGACGATCCGCTCTTCGAGAATCCTCGTGTGCCGCGGAGAGTCGGCGAGCTTGCGTCGCAGGACGGCGATCTCCTGCTCAAGATAGGCAATCTCTCCGGCGGGGTCGTCGGACCCTCGTCCCGGGCGGATGCCGCGGTTCATGTCGTCGTCGTGGGCTGCCACGGTCCTCACCTCCTCCAAGGGGAGCTGGACGCTTCCAGACCCTACCTGGGTGGGTGTCGATTGAAACCCCTAGATCACAAAGACTGTGGGGGTGTGTCCGATCTTCACCCTTGCGCTCTCCCTCACGCCAGGGGAATACCCACACAACCGGTGGGGGAAGCAGGCGGAGGTAGGGTCGAAGTGTTCAACACCCGTCAGGGCTGGCCCGACTTGTAGGCATTTCGGACGCCTCGGAGCAGGAAACGGCAGGAGATGTGAGCGTGCAGCAGGAGGCCGGAGGCCGCGCCGAGGCGCTGGAGGTCTGGATCGATCAGGATCTGTGTACGGGCGACGGGATCTGCGCCCAGTACGCGCCCGAGGTCTTCGAGCTGGACATCGACGGTCTGGCGTACGTGAAGGGCGCGGGCGACGAGCTGCTGCAGGCTCCGGGCGCCACAACGCCCGTACCGCTGACGCTTCTGCGCGATGTCGCGGACTCGGCGAAGGAGTGCCCCGGCGACTGCATCCACGTACGCCGGGTTTCGGACAGGGTCGAGGTCTACGGTCCGGACGCCGAGTGACCTGAGGGCCACTCGACGTCATCGGCCGTCCGCTTTCTCACGCGGCCGGCGCGGCCCAGGGCCCCCGCCTCAGACGCTGCGGGCCTCGGAGGGGGTCGAGCGGACGAACGCGCCGTCGCGCCACTGCCACTTGGCGTGGTCCGTCACGTCGGGGCAGCAACTGGGTACGTCCTGGGACGAGTAGCCGAGCAGGGTGGCGGTGACGGCGCCGTCGCGGAGCGCGAAGTCGGTGACGCTGGTGCGGTCCCGGGGGTCGACGAGGGTGGCCACCACCCGCGGGTGCGCGGCACCGGCGGCCTGGGTGAGGACGTAGACGCCGTCGGGCGGGGTGCCCGAGCCCGCGTCGCAGCGGACGACGGCCACGGTCTCGGGGCGGCCGTCGCCGTCGAGGTCTCCGGAGGCCTTCTCGCGCACGAGGGCCTTGACGGGGCCGCACTCGACGGGGAAGTCGACGCCCTTGGGATCGGGTGCCGCGGCGGCCGGCGCGTGGGCGGCCTTCGCCTCGGTGCCGGGCTGGGCGGCGGTCGCGGAGCCGGGCTGCAGCACGGAGGAGAGCGCGACTACCCCGGCCAGCGCGGTGGCGGTGGCGAGCCAGTGGATGGGGCGGGTGTGCGTGTGTGCCAGTTCCGGAACGGCGGATTGCTGCACTAGGAGTGTCTCCTGCGTGGGGCTGTGCCGGTGGGGTGGCCAGCATGGTGCCACACGTCACACCGCTGGGGAACGCCGGGGTCGCGAGTGGCTCCCGGCCGTCGGCGGACGCTCGGGCCCGTCAACGGAGAAAAGCCGTGGCCGAGTTCCCCGACGGTACGGGGAACTCGGCCACGGCCGCGGTGCGTTGGAGGGTCAGCGGCCGGTACCGCCGTCGGCGTTCGGGCCTGCGTAGTCCTCGCCGTAGGCGCCCTTGGCGGGGCGGCGGCGGCGCATGGGCGGCTCGACACCGTCCGCGAGGCGGCGTGCGGTGAGCAGGAAGCCGGTGTGGCCGATCATCCGGTGGTCGGGACGGACGGCCAGGCCCTCGATGTGCCAGTTGCGGATCATCGTCTCCCAGGCGGTCGGCTCGTTGAAGGAGCCGATCTCGCGGATGGACTCGACGGTCCGGGCGAGCTGGGTGGTGGTGGCGACGTAGCAGCAGAGGATGCCGCCGGGGACGAGCGCCTTGGAGACGGCCTCCAGGCACTCCCAGGGGGCGAGCATGTCGAGGATGACGCGGTCGACGTCGGTGTCGCTCAGGTTGTCCTGGAGGTCGCCGACGGTGAGCTGCCAGGCCGGGTGGGGACCGCCGAAGTAGCGCTCCACGTTCTGCTGGGCGATCTCGGCGAAGTCCTCGCGGCGCTCGTAGGAGTGCAGCATGCCCTGGTCACCGATGGCGCGCAGCAGGAAGGCGCTGAGCGATCCGGAGCCGACGCCGGCCTCGACGACGCGTGCGCCGGGGAAGATGTCGGCGAAGGACAGGATCTGCCCCGCGTCCTTCGGGTAGACCACGGCGGCGCCGCGGGGCATGGACAGGACGTAGTCGGGGAGCAGGGGGCGCAGCGCGAGATAGGCGACGTTCCCCGTGGTGCGGACAACGCTGCCCTCGGGAGCGCCGATCAGCTCGTCGTGGGGGAAGGAACCCTTGTGGGTGTGGAAGTTCTTCCCGGCCTCGAGCGTGAACGTGTAGTGGCGGCCCTTGGGGTCGGTCAGCTGAACCTGGTCCCCGACCTTGAAGGGCCCGCGCCTGCGGGCGGCACCGGTCGGTTCGGACATGTGACCAGCCTACCGGTCCCGGCGGGGCGCGCGGACCACGCCGGTCCCCGGCCGGGGACCGGCGGGCGGGCTCAGCTGGGGCGGGCCATGGCCTTGACGAAGGCGCGCTCCACGTCGGCCGCGGAGAGCACTCCGTAGATCTCGCCGGAGTCCTCGACGACCAGGTACTCGGTGGCGGGTGTGGCGCGCATGACGTCGAGGAGTTCCTCGCCGGCGAGCTCGGCGGACAGGCGCATGCCGTCGGTGAGGTCCTGGGCGAGTCCGCTGACGGCGACCCAGGGCCGCCGGTGCTCGGGAACGCCGACGATGGCGGCCTCGCGGACGAGGGAGACGGGCTCTCCGTCGGGGTCGACGACGACGAGGGCGCGGGCGCCCGCGTCGTTGGCGCGGCGCAGGGCCTCGGAGAGCGGGGTGCCGGTCTCGACGGGGACCGCGCGCCGGGTGAGGGAGCGGGCCTGGAGCTCCGGGAGGTGTTCACGCAGGCGGGCCATGCGCAGGCTGTTCCCGGCGCCGGTCCAGATGATCGCGGCGAGGATGGCGGCCAGCAGGGCGTCGGTGACGGTGTCCATGCCGCTGATGTCCTCGGCGTCGGAGCCGAGAACGCCGGTCTGGGTGAGCAGGGGCAGGCCGATGAGGACGCAGACGGCGAGGGCGCGGCCGACCCAGGCGGCGGCGACGGTGCCGCTCATGGGCTTTCCGGTGATCTTCCAGACGACGGCGCGGAGCATCCGGCCGCCGTCGAGGGGCAGGCCCGGCAGCAGGTTGAACCCGGCGACGAGCAGGTTGGAGACCATCAGCCCGGCGAGCAGCACGCCGGGGACGGTGCCCGGTTCGACGGCCTGCATGGCGAGGTAGAAGACGCCGGAGAGGACGAGGGACAGGAGCGGGCCGACGAAGGCCAGGACGAACTCCCGTCCCGGGGTGTCGGACTCCTTCTCGATCTCGGAGACGCCGCCGAAGAACTGGAGCTGGATGCGGCGCACGGGCAGCTTGAAGCGGAGCGCCGCGATGGTGTGGGCGAGCTCGTGGACGAGTACGGAGGCGTAGAAGGCGACCGCGAAGAAGAGGGAGACGAGATAGCGCGCGGCGCCGAGCTCGGGCAGGACGCGGTCGAGCTGGCCGCCGAAGACCCAGGTGATCAGCGCGGCGACCAGGAACCAGCTGGGTGCGACGTACACGGGGACACCGAAGGGCCGCCCCATGAGGATGCCTCCGCCGGGGTCCTTTCCGTCCCGGGCCGCCCTTCCCCTGCGCCCGGCACGGGCCCGTGTCCTGGCGGGCGGACGGTCACCGGGCGCGGCGCCCGCGGGCGCCCCGTCCCCGGCGCGGTCCCGGCCGCCGGCTCCCTGGCCGGCGGCCGTGTCGGCACCGGCGGATCCGTGGTCCGTGCGCCCCGGCCCGGCGGGTCCGTGGCCGTCCGGCCCGTCGTCGGCTCCCCCGTCCGCGGGGTCCTGGCCGGCGGCTTCCCCGTCCGCCGGGCCGGACGGGCCGGGGTGGTGCGCGCCGGGGCCTGCCGGCTCGGGCGCCCGTGTGTCCGGGTCTGGCTCGGGGGCGGCCGCGGGCCTGTCGTGGTGCTCGGTCGCCTCGTCGTCGCCGGAGCGCGGCTTCCCGCTCCCGCCGCTCTCGTCCACGATGTCCCCTCGTTCGAAGCGTCTCCCACCCCCGATCATGAGGGGCGGGAGGGTCTGTCGTCGATGGTATGCGGCCGTCCCGGCGCGTTCCGCCCCGGCACCCCCCGCTCCCGGTGCGCCACGCACCGTCGCCGTCGGGCGGGACGACGGCTGGGGCGCTGTCGGTGCCGGGCCGTAAAGTCTGTGGTCATGGAGACGAGCACCGAGGACACGGCGGGCGACGGCGGCGCGGCGCGACCGCCGAAGGGCGTCGCGCGGACGATCACGGAGACCGTCGCGGACACGGTCACGGGCACCGTCGCGGACGCGGTCACGGAGACCGTCGCGGACTCGGTCGCGCGCAGACCCGCCGCTCCGCCCGCCTCGTTGTCGCCCTCGCGTGCCGGTGACTTCATGCAGTGCCCGTTGCTCTACCGGTTCCGGGTGATCGACAGGCTGCCGGAGAAGCCGAGCGAGGCGGCCACCCGGGGCACCCTGGTGCACGCGGTGCTGGAGCGGCTCTTCGACGCGCCGGCCGCCGACCGGACCGTGCCGCGGGCCAAGTCGCTGATCCCCGGCCAGTGGGACCGGCTGCGCGAGACCCGCCCGGAGGTCGTGGAGCTGTTCGCCGACGACCCGGAGGGCGAGCGGATGGCGACCTGGCTGGGCCAGGCCGAGCGGCTGGTGGAGCGCTGGTTCACCCTGGAGGACCCGACCCGGCTCGAACCGGCGGAGCGCGAGCTGTTCGTGGAGGCCGAGATGGAGTCGGGGCTCAGGCTGCGCGGCATCATCGACCGGGTCGACGTCGCGCCCACCGGCGAGGTGCGGATCGTCGACTACAAGACGGGGAAGGCGCCGCGTCCGCAGTACGCGGAGGGCGCACTGTTCCAGATGAAGTTCTACGCGCTGGTGGTGTGGCGGCTGAAGCAGGTGGTCCCGCGCCGCCTCCAGCTCGTCTACCTGGGCAGCGGTGACGTACTGACGTACGACCCGGTGATCGCGGATCTGGAGAGGGTGGAGCGCAAGCTGCTCGCGCTGTGGGAGGCGATCCGGGTGGCCACCGAGACCGGCGACTGGCGGCCCCGGCCCAGCAAGCTCTGCGGCTGGTGCGACCACCAGGAGGTGTGCCCGGAGTTCGGCGGCACTCCCCCGCCGTACCCGCTGCCGCTCGCCGGAGCGGACGTGGGCGCGGGAACGGACGTGGGCACGGGAGCGGACCCGGCCGGCGGCTGAAGCGGGCCGGCCCCGAGCGCGCGGCGGTCCCCGGTCAGGGCGCCCGAGTCGCGCGGGAGGGAGCAGGGCAGAATGGGGCCGGACTAGGGGGTGTCTGATACCCCGGCGAAGGAGACTTACGTGGCCATCCGCGTCCTACTGGTCGACGACCAGCCGCTGCTGCGTACCGGCTTCAGGATGATCCTGGAGGCCGAGCAGGACCTCGCGGTCGTCGGCGAGGCCGGAGACGGCCTCCAGGCGCTCGATCAGGTACGTGCCCTGCAGCCCGATGTGGTCCTGATGGACATCCGCATGCCGCGCATGGACGGGGTCGAGGCGACCCGTCAGATCACCGGCCCCGGCCGGGACGGTCCGGCCAAGGTCCTGGTGCTGACGACCTTCGACCTCGACGAGTACGTGGTGGAGGCGTTGCGCGCCGGTGCCAGCGGCTTCCTGCTGAAGGACGCCCCGGCCAACGAGCTGGTGCAGGCGATCCGGGTGGTGGCGGCGGGCGAGGCGATGCTCGCGCCGAGCATCACACGCCGGCTGCTCGACAAGTACGCGGACCACCTGCCGTCCGGCGACGAGCCGGTGCCGGACACCCTGCACACGCTGACCGAGCGTGAGGTGGAGGTGCTGAAGCTCGTGGCGCGCGGCCTGTCGAACGCGGAGATCGCCGCAGACCTCTTCGTCAGTGAGACCACCGTGAAGACGCACGTGGGCCATGTGCTGACCAAGCTGGGCCTGCGCGACCGGGTGCAGGCCGCGGTCTACGCGTACGAGAGCGGTCTGGTCCGTCCCGGCGCCCAGTAGCGGGCCGGACGGCGAAGACGGGACAGCAGACGAAAGTGGGGCGCCCCCCGAGGGGGCGCCCCACTCCCGTGTGCGCTACCGGCCGCCGCGGGCGGCTCGCGTCACTCGCTCACACCGCGGCCGAGCTCCCAGAGCTGCAGCGTGGAGGAGGAGTTGATGGCCCACTCGGCACCCGTGATGTCGTCGCGGGTGGCGATGTACTGCTTGCCCTGCCACAGCGGCAGCAGCGGTACGTCGTCGGCGATGATGTCCTGCATCTTCGTCAGGCTGTCGGAGGCGGCCAGACGGTCGGCCTCGCGCCGGGACTCGGGGATCAGCTTGCTGCGGATGTCGCTGTTGGCGTACGGCGAGCCGAGGGTGTTGTCCTTGTCGAGAAACGGGGCGAGGTAGTTGTCCGCGTCCGGGAAGTCGGGGAACCAGCCCATCCCGTAGACGTCGTAGTCACCCTTCATCTCCGCGGGACGGAACTTGTCCCACGGGGCGCCCTTGACGGTGACGTCGAACAGGCCGCTCGCGTTGAGCTGTTTCTTCAGCACCTCGAACTCCTGCTTGGTGGCCGAGCCGTAGTGGTCGGTCGTGTAGTGCAGGGTGAGGGTGACCGGAGTGGTGATGCCGGCCTTGCTCAGCAGGTTCTTGGCCTTGCCGGTGCTCGGTTCGCCGTACTTGTTGAAGAACGAGTTGGAGTGCCCGGTGATGGTGGCGGGGACCATCGAGAACAGCGGATCGGCCTGGGAGCCGTACACCTTGGAGATCAGCTCGCCGCGGTTGATGACCTGGGCCATGGCCTGGCGGACGGCCTTCGTCTTCACCGAGGAGGCGCCGGTGTTGAAGCCGAGGTAGCGGATCTCCAGACCGGGCATCTCGACCAGGTCGATCTTGCTGTCCGTGGCGTTGGACAGCTTCTTGATCTGCGCCGGGGTCATCGAACGGGTCATCAGGTCGATGTCGCCGTCCTGGAGCGCCGTGTTCATGGCGTTCGCGTCGTCGAACGACTTCAGGACGACCTTGTCGTTCTTCGGCTTCAGCAGACCCTTGTAGTTCGGGTTCTTGGTGAAGACGGCCTTGACGAGCTGGTCGCCCTTGACCTCGCTGTCGAGGGTGTAGGGACCCGAGCCGTCGACCTGGAAGCCCTCGCGGAGCTTGCCCTTCTCGTAGTCGTCGGGGTTGACGATGCCGGCGACCGGGGTCGACAGCTTGAACGGGAAGGTCGCGTCGGGGCTGTTGAGGTGGAAGATGACCTCGCGGTCGCCCTTCGTCTCGACCAGCTCGACGGTCGACAGCAGGGCGAAGACGCCGCTGTCGGCCTTGAGGGACAGCGCGCGGTCGATGGAGAACTTGACGTCCTTCGCGGTGACCGGGTCACCGTTGGAGAACTTCAGGTCCTTGCGCAGGGTGCAGGAGTAGCGCTCGTTGCCGCTGTCGGAGAAGTGGCACTCCTCGGCCGCCTCGGGCTGCGGTTCACCGTCGCCGCGCGGCTGGGCCATCAGGGTCTGCACGGTCTGGCGGAGGATGTTCCACGTGCCGACGTCGTAGGCCCAGGCCGGGTCGACGGGGGCCGGTGCCGCCTTCGAGACGGTGAACCGGTCCGTGGTGCCGACGACGATGGCGTCCCCGCCCTTGTCCCCGCTGTCGGACCCGCCACAGGCGGCGAGAACCGGCGCGAGCAGACCGATCACGGCCGGCAGCACCAAAGTCTTACGGTTCATGCTCGAGTTTCTCCAGAGCTGTCGATTCCATGAACCCGGCATACAGGGGTGGTGCGGTCGGGTCACGGGGTTACGGCGATGTTCTCGCGACGACATTAGTCCGCGCCGCCAGGACCACCCGCAGCGACCGGAGTTGGACTTCCATCACGCTGTGAAACCGGACGTGGACGCACCGATAACCCGACAGCGGAAGGATTCGTGCAGCGTTCCACCAATCGGGACACAAGGGCACGGCATGCCCCTCCGAAATGGGGGCAAGAGCACACGCCGGACCCAGCGTCGACCCTCCGTCAAGTGGCGAACATCACACCGCCGCGAGGGTTCGGCGGTACCGGGATTCGGCCATCCGGCACCCCGCGAATTGTTCCGTGCAGTCGCCACCGGGTTTACCCCCCGGGCGAGTTCCCGCACGCTGGGTGAAGGGCCTAGCGCCTTTCCGTCATCAGTCCGCGCAGGAAAGCGAGATCGATCTCTTCCAGGGACGTCACGACGGTACGGCGGGCCGCGGGCGCGATGGGAGCGACGGAGGGCACGGCGACCACGTGGCAGCCGGCCGCCTCGGCGGCGGCCACACCGGTGGCGGTGTCCTCCACGACGGCGCACCGGGCCGCTTCGGCGCCGAGGCCGGCGGCCGCGAGCAGATAGGGGTCGGGGAAGGGCTTGGTCCGCTCCACCTCGTCGCCCGCCACGGTGAGGGCGAAGTGGTGCGGGCCGAGCGAGGTCAGGACGCGGTCGATGATGCGCCGGTGCGAGGCGGACACCAGGGCGGTCGGGATCCCGTACGCCGAGAGTTCCGTGAGCAGCCGGGTGGCGCCGGGCATGAGCGGCAGGTCGCGGTCGATGCGCTGCTCGAACCCGTCGTTGAGCAGGACGGTGAGTTCGGCGAGGGTGATGTCGGCGCCGGTGGCCTCGATCAGGAAACCCGCGCTGCGGGTCATGGGTCCGCCGACCACCACGTGACGCCAGGAGTCGTCGAGGGTGTGGCCGAGGGAGGCGAAGACCTCCCTCTCGACGTCCCACCAGAAGCCCTCGGTGTCCACCAGGGTTCCGTCCATGTCGAGGAGCACGGCCTGCAGGGTGGAGCCCTCGGTCGCAGGGATGCCCCCTGGCCGAGCGGCGCCGGGAGCCTGGGGAAGGGTTCCGAGAGCGGGGACAGTACTGGTCATCCACGTACCTCCTTGAGGGACGGTCAGGCCGGTTCCCACGAGGGGAACCGGCCTGCGGTGGACCGACCAGTCTACGACGTGCGGGACCGGAACGCCTGGTGTGGCGCCGGGGCCTTCGGTGCGGGCGTCCTAGCGGGCGTTGAAGTACTTGGCTTCCGGGTGGTGGATGACGATGGCGTCCGTGGACTGCTCGGGGTGGAGCTGGAACTCCTCCGAGAGGTGGACGCCGATGCGCTCGGGCTCCAGCAGCGCGGCGATCTTGGCCCGGTCCTCCAGGTCGGGGCAGGCGCCGTAGCCGAGGGAGAAACGGGCGCCCCGGTACTTGAGGGCGAACATGTCCTCGACGTCGGCCGGGTCCTCCCCGGCGAAGCCGAGTTCCGAGCGGACGCGCGCGTGCCAGTACTCGGCCAGGGCCTCCGCCAGCTGTACGGACAGGCCGTGCAGTTCGAGGTAGTCGCGGTAGGAGTTGGCCTCGAAGAGCTGGGCGGTCCGCTCACCGATCCGGGAGCCGACGGTGACGACCTGGAAGCCGACGACGTCCTGCTCGCCGCTCTCCTCCGGGCGGAAGAAGTCGGCCAGGCACAGCCGGCGGCCGCGGCGCTGGCGGGGGAAGGTGAAGCGGGTGCGCTCGTTGCCCTGCTCGTCCAGGACGATCAGGTCGTCGTCCTTGGAGACGCAGGGGAAGTAGCCGTAGACGACGGCCGCCTCGAGGAGGTTGTCGGTCTGCAGGCTGTCCAGGAGGCCGCGCAGCCGGGGCCGCCCGTCGGTCTCCACCAGTTCCTCGTAGGAGGGCCCCTCGCCGGTGCGGGCCTGCTTGAGCCCCCACTGGCCCTTGAACAGGGCGCCCTCGTCCAGCCAGGAGGCGTACTCCTTGAGCTGGATGCCCTTGACGATCCGGGTGCCCCAGAAGGGCGGGGCGGGGACCGGGTTGTCGGTGGCGACGTCGGAGCGGACCGCGCCCTCCTCAGGGCGCTCCTCGACGGCGGCGGTGGCGGCGGGCCGCACCCTGCGCTGCTTCAGCTCGGGGAGACTGGCGCCGGGAACTCCGCGCTTGACGGCGATCAGCGCGTCCATCAGGCGCAGGCCCTCGAAGGCGTCCCGGGCGTAGCGGACCTCGCCCTGGTAGATCTCGTGGAGGTCCTGTTCGACGTAGGCCCTGGTCAGGGCGGCTCCGCCAAGGATGACGGGGTAGCCGGAGGCCAGGCCGCGCTGGTTGAGCTCCTCCAGGTTCTCCTTCATGATCACCGTGGACTTGACCAGGAGGCCGGACATGCCGATGACGTCGGCCCGGTGCTCCTCGGCCGCCTCCAGGATCGCGGAGACGGGCTGCTTGATGCCGAGGTTGACGACGTTGTAGCCGTTGTTGGACAGGATGATGTCGACGAGGTTCTTGCCGATGTCGTGGACGTCGCCGCGGACGGTGGCCAGCACGATGGTGCCCTTGCCCTCGGAATCCGACTTCTCCATGTGCGGTTCGAGGTGGGCGACCGCGGACTTCATGACCTCGGCGGACTGGAGGACGAACGGCAGCTGCATCTGGCCGGAGCCGAACAGCTCGCCGACGACCTTCATGCCGTCCAGCAGGGTGTCGTTGACGATGTCGAGCGCGGGGCGGTCGGCGAGGGCCTCGTCGAGGTCGGCCTCCAGGCCGTTCTTCTCGCCGTCGATGATGCGGCGCTTGAGCCGCTCCTCCAGGGGCAGCGCGGCCAGTTCCTCGGCCTTGCCGGCCTTGAGGGACTTGGCGGTGGCGCCCTCGAACAGGGCCATCAGCTTCTGGAGGGGGTCGTAGCCCTCGCGGCGGCGGTCGTAGATGAGGTCGAGGGCGGTGGTGACCTGCTCCTCGTCGAAGCGCGCGATCGGCAGGATCTTGCTGGCATGCACGATCGCGGAGTCGAGCCCGGCCTTGACGCACTCGTCGAGGAAGACGGAGTTGAGCAGGATGCGGGCGGCCGGGTTGAGGCCGAAGGAGATGTTGGACAGGCCGAGCGTGGTCTGGACACCGGGGCGGCGGCGCTTCAGTTCGCGGATCGCCTCGATGGTGGCGAGACCGTCCCCCCGGGACTCCTCCTGGCCGGTGCAGATGGTGAAGGTGAGGCAGTCGATGAGGATGTCCGACTCGTGGATGCCCCAGTTCGTCGTCAGGTCCTCGATGAGCCGTTCGGCGACGGCGACCTTGGTCTCGACGGTGCGGGCCTGGCCCACCTCGTCGATGGTCAGCGCGATCAGGGCGGCGCCGTGCTCCTGGGCGAGGCGGGTGACCTTCACGAACCGCGACTCGGGGCCGTCGCCGTCCTCGTAGTTCACGGAGTTGAGAACGGCGCGGCCGCCGAGCCTCTCCAGGCCCGCGCGCAGCACGTCGACCTCGGTGGAGTCGAGGACGACGGGCAGCGTCGAGGCGGTGGCGAAGCGTCCGGCGAGCTCCTCCATGTCGGCGACGCCGTCCCGGCCTACGTAGTCGACGCACAGGTCGAGCATGTGGGCGCCCTCGCGGATCTGGTCGCGGGCCATCTCCACGCAGTCGTCCCAGCGGCCCTCCAGCATGGCCTCGCGGAACTTCTTCGAGCCGTTGGCGTTGGTGCGCTCGCCGATCGCCATGTAGGCGGTGTCCTGGCGGAAGGGCACGGTCTGGTACAGCGAGGCGGCGCCGGGCTCGGGCTGGGGGCTGCGCTCGGCGGGCGTGAGGTCGCGGACGCGCTCGACGACCTGGCGCAGGTGCTCGGGGGTGGTGCCGCAGCAGCCTCCGACCAGCGAGAGCCCGTACTCGCGCACGAACGTCTCCTGGGCGTCGGCGAGCTCGGGGGCGCTCAGCGGGTAGTGCGCGCCGTCCTTGCCGAGGACGGGCAGACCGGCGTTGGGCATGCAGGACAGCGGGATGCGGGAGTGGCGGGCGAGGTAGCGCAGGTGCTCGCTCATCTCGGCCGGGCCTGTGGCGCAGTTCAGTCCGATCATGTCGATGCCGAGCGGCTCAAGCGCCGTGAGGGCGGCACCGATCTCGGAGCCGAGGAGCATGGTGCCGGTGGTCTCGACGGTCACGGAGACGATCAGCGGGAGGTCGGTGCCGGTGGCGTCGAGGGCGCGGCGGGCGCCGAGCACGGACGCCTTGGTCTGCAGCAGGTCCTGGGTGGTCTCCACGAGCAGGGCGTCGGCGCCCCCGGCGATCATGCCCTCGGCGTTTCGCTGGTAGGCGTCGCGCAGCGCGGTATACGGGGCGTGGCCGAGGGTCGGCAGCTTGGTGCCGGGGCCCATGGAGCCCAGTACCCAGCGCTGCCGGCCGGTGGAGGCGGTGAACGCGTCGGCGGCCTCGCGGGCGATGCGGGCGCCCGCCTCGGAGAGTTCGTGGACGCGGTGGGCGATGTCGTACTCGCCGAGGGCCGCGAGGTTCGCGCCGAAGGTGTTGGTCTCGACGCAGTCGACGCCCACCGCGAAGTACGCGTCGTGGACGGAGCGGACGACGTCGGGGCGCGTGAGGTTGAGGATCTCGTTGCAGCCCTCGAGGTTCTCGAAGTCCTCGAGCGTGGGGTCCTGCGCCTGGAGCATCGTGCCCATCGCTCCGTCGGCCACCACGACGCGGGTGGCGAGGGCGTGGCGGAGTGCGTCGGTCCTGGCCCGGCTGTCCGCGGGGCCGGCCGGACTCACCGCGGAGTCGGACGTAGGGGACGGGTTCGGCGACGAGGCCATGTAGGTGCTCCCTGGAGTGCGACGGCTGTCGGCTTTGCGGCTTCTCGTGGAAGGCGCACGCCGCCAGCGTAGCCCCAAGCCGCCGAGCGGGCGTGGGGGCGTCCACGGGGCGGACGGACGGACGTTCGGGGGGCCCGGTGCACGACCTCGGGCGGGGGACGGTGAAACATGGGTCCGTCACCCGTTGGCGGGAGGCGGTCCATGAACGGTAGTGTTCGGCATTGCCGAACGACGTCAGCGGAGTCGCACGTCGGCGGTCAAGGGGACGGAGGCGGGACTGGGATGGCACGGAACATCCAGTCGCTCGAACGGGCGGCCGCGATGCTGCGGCTGCTCGCGGGCGGTGAGCGACGGCTCGGCCTGTCGGACATCGCCTCCTCGCTGGGCCTGGCCAAGGGTACGGCGCACGGGATACTGCGGACCCTCCAGCACGAGGGTTTCGTCGAGCAGGACGCGGCCTCCGGGCGCTATCAGCTCGGCGCCGAGCTGCTGCGTCTGGGCACCACGTACCTCGACGTGCACGAGCTGCGGGCGCGGGCGCTGGTGTGGACGGACGATCTGGCCCGTTCCAGCGGCGAGAGCGTCTATCTGGGCGTGCTGCACCAGCGGGGCGTGCTGATCGTGCACCACGTCTTCCGGCCCGACGACAGCCGTCAGGTGCTGGAGGTCGGCGCCATGCAGCCACTGCACTCCACGGCGCTGGGCAAGGTGCTCTCGGCGTACGACCCGGTGGCGCACAGCGAGGTCGTGGAGGCGGAACGCCGCACCTTCACCCCGCGCACCGTGAGCGAGCTGGACCTGTTCGAGAACGTCCTGGACCTGACCCGGGCCCGCGGGTACGCGGCGGACGTCGAGGAGACCTGGACGGGCGTGGCCTCGGTGGCGGCGCCCATCCACAACCAGCGGCGGATGCCGGTGGGCGCGGTGGGCATCACCGGCGCCGTGGAGCGGGTCTGCAAGGACGGCGAGCTGCGGCCCGAGCTGATCGCGGCGGTGCGGGACTGCGCCCGCTCGGTCTCCCGGGACCTCGGCGCCGGACGGTTCTGACCCCGCGTACGACACGGCACAGGGCCGGGGCGCCGGGGGCGCCCCGGCCTTCCGCGTCCCCGCCGCCGTCCGCCGCCACGGCACCCCCGGCGGCGCGGCGGTCCACGGCCCGGCCGGCCCCCTCGGACGGCCTTCCGAGCCGGACGCCGCGGACGCCTCTTCCCTGCTGTGACGTGCGGTTCGAGGCGGGCGCGGGAGTGCGCCGCGACGGTGCCCAAGATCGATAGCACGGGGCGATCAATAACGATCGTGCTTTCGATAACAGAACCCTTGACGAGCCGGTGACCCCAGGCAAGACTCCCGTCCATCGGTCGACATTGTCGAACACCTACCGGTAATACGCGTTAGAGTGTGACGACGTCACGGGCCGAGACTGCCCTCACCCCGAGGGCGCGAACCACCGGAGGGACCCGGGGTTCGGCTTCCCCTGGACGAAGGACAAAGGAGTCGCGGGTGTCCAGCTCCGACATCTTCATCGGCGAGACCATAGGTACCGCCGTACTCATCCTGCTCGGCGGCGGCGTGTGCGCCGCCGTGACGCTGAAGGCCTCCAAGGCACGCAACGCCGGCTGGCTCGCCATCACCTTCGGGTGGGGCTTCGCGGTCCTCACCGCGGTCTACATCTCGGCGCCCCTCTCGGGTGCCCACCTGAACCCGGCCGTGACGGTCGGCATCGCGATCAAGGACGGCGACTGGAGCGACGTCCCCACCTACTGGGCGGGACAGCTGCTGGGCGCCATGATCGGCGCGGCATTGGTGTGGGTCGCCTACTACGGCCAGTTCCTCGCGCACCTCACCGACCGTGAGGTCGTCGGCGGCCCCGGCGCCCAGGACCTCAAGGCGGTCGAGGCGCAGGAGGCGCAGGCCGGCCCCGTGCTCGGTGTCTTCTCCACCGGCCCGGAGATCCGGCACGCGGTGCAGAACCTCGCCACGGAGATCATCGGCACCTTCGTGCTGGTGCTCGCGGTCCTCACCCAGGGCCTGAACGACAACGGCAACGGCCTGGGCACGCTGGGCGCCCTGATCACCGCGCTGGTCGTCGTCAGCATCGGCCTCTCGCTGGGCGGCCCGACCGGCTACGCGATCAACCCGGCCCGCGACCTCGGTCCGCGCATCGTGCACGCCCTGCTGCCGCTGCCCAACAAGGGCGGCTCGGACTGGGGCTACGCCTGGATCCCGGTGGTCGGCCCGATCATCGGCGGCGCCGTCGCGGCGGGCATATACAACGTCGCCTTCGCCTAGATACCCGTGGATCCGGAGCACCCGCCGGGCTCCGGATCCCCGGGACATCCGAAGCCGCGGGCCGTCCCGTCGCAGGACGGCCCCACCCACACGGACCATACGGACTTCAGGAGCACACTGTGACCGACGCACACACCGCCGGCCCGTTCATCGCGGCCATCGACCAGGGCACCACGTCCAGCCGCTGCATCGTCTTCGACCGCGACGGACGCATCGTCGCCGTCGACCAGAAGGAGCACGAGCAGATCTTCCCCAAGCCGGGCTGGGTCGAGCACGACGCCGCGGAGATCTGGACCAACGTCCAGGAGGTCGTCGCCGGGGCCATCGGGAAGGCCGGCATCACCCGCGACGACATCAAGGCCATCGGCATCACCAACCAGCGCGAGACGACGCTGCTGTGGGACAAGAACACCGGTGAGCCCGTCCACAACGCCCTCGTCTGGCAGGACACCCGCACCGACGCCCTCTGCAAGGAGCTCGGCCGCAACGTCGGCCAGGACCGCTTCCGCCGCGAGACCGGTCTCCCCCTCGCCTCGTACTTCGCGGGCCCCAAGGCCCGCTGGCTGCTCGACAACGTCGAGGGTCTGCGCGAGCGCGCCGAGGCCGGCGACATCCTCTTCGGCACGATGGACAGCTGGGTCATCTGGAACCTGACGGGCGGCGTCGACGGCGGCAAGCACGTCACCGACGTCACCAACGCCTCCCGCACGCTCCTGATGAACCTGCACACCCTGGAGTGGGACGAGAAGATCGCCGAGTCCATCGGCGTGCCGACCCGGATGCTCCCCGAGATCCGCTCCTCCGCCGAGGTCTACGGCGAGGTCACCGGCGGCCGCCTCGGCGACCTCCTCGGCGGCATCCCCGTCGCGTCCGCGCTCGGCGACCAGCAGGCCGCCCTGTTCGGCCAGACCTGCTTCGCCGAGGGCGAGGCCAAGTCGACCTACGGCACCGGCACCTTCCTGCTGATGAACACCGGTGACAAGCCGGTCAACTCCTACAACGGCCTGCTGACCACCGTCGGCTACCGCATCGGCGACCAGAAGCCGGTCTACGCCCTCGAGGGCTCGATCGCCGTCACCGGTTCGCTGGTGCAGTGGATGCGCGACCAGATGGGCATCATCAAGTCCGCCGCCGAGATCGAGACGCTCGCGTCGTCGGTCGAGGACAACGGCGGCGCCTACTTCGTACCGGCCTTCTCCGGCCTCTTCGCCCCGTACTGGCGCTCCGACGCCCGCGGTGTGATCGCCGGACTCACCCGGTACGTCACCAAGGCGCACATCGCGCGCGCCGTCCTGGAGGCCACGGCCTGGCAGACCCGTGAGATCACCGACGCCATGACGAAGGACTCCGGCGTCGAGCTCACGGCCCTCAAGGTCGACGGCGGCATGACCTCCAACAACCTGCTGATGCAGACCCTCGCCGACTTCCTGGACGCCCCCGTGGTGCGTCCGATGGTCGCCGAGACCACCTGCCTCGGCGCCGCCTACGCCGCCGGCCTCGCCGTCGGCTTCTGGTCCAGCACGGACGACCTGCGCGCCAACTGGCGCCGGGCCGCCGAGTGGACCCCGAACATGGCCGCGGACACCCGCGACCGCGAGTACAAGAGCTGGCTCAAGGCCGTCGAGCGGACCATGGGCTGGATCGAGGACGAGGAGTAAGACGCAATGACCACCCTGCAGAGTGTCCCGGCTCTCGGGACGCACCCGGCCGGCTCCGCCGCGTTCGGCCCGAGGACGGTGAGCCGCGCCGAGACCCGGGAGCGGCTGTCCAAGGCGACGTACGACCTTCTGGTGATCGGTGGCGGGATCCTGGGCATCTCCACCGCCTGGCATGCCGCGCAGTCGGGCCTGCGGGTGGCCCTGGTGGACGCCGGCGACTTCGCCGGCGCCACCTCCTCCGCCTCCTCCAAGCTGCTCCACGGCGGTCTGCGCTACCTGCAGACCGGCGCGGTGAAGCTGGTCGCGGAGAACCACTTCGAGCGCCGTGCGGTCTCCCGCCAGGTGGCCCCCCACCTGGCGAACCCGCTGACCTTCTACCTCCCCGTGTACAAGGGCGGCCCGCACGGCGCCGCGAAGCTCGGTGCCGGTGTGTTCGCGTACTCGGCGCTGTCCGCCTTCGGCGACGGCGTCGGGCACCTGCTCTCGCCGGCCAAGGCGCGGCAGGACGTGCCCGAGCTGCGCACCGACAACCTGAAGGCCGTGGCCGTGTACGGCGACGACCAGATGAACGACTCCCGGATGGCCCTGATGACGGTCCGCGCGGCCGTCGACTCGGGCGCCGTCGTCCTCAACCACGCCGAGGTCACCGGGCTGCGCTTCACCCGGGGGCGGGTGACCGGCGCCGAGCTCAAGGACCGTACGACGGGCGACGAGTTCGGCGTGGACGCCCGCCTCGTGCTGAACGCGACCGGCCCCTGGGTCGACCACCTGCGCCGGATGGAGGACGCGAACGCGGCCCCGTCGATCCGGCTGTCGAAGGGGGCGCACCTGGTCCTCAGGCGCACCTCGCCGTGGAAGGCGGCGCTGGCGACGCCGATCGACAAGTACCGCATCACGTTCGCCCTGCCCTGGGAGGACATGCTGCTGCTCGGCACGACCGACGAGGAGTTCGAGGGCGACCCGGCGGACGTCGCGGTGACCGAGAAGGACATCGCCCAGATACTCGACGAGGCCGCATTCTCCATCCGTGACCAGCAGCTGTCCCGTGACCTGATCACCTACTCCTTCGCCGGTCTGCGGGTGCTGCCGGGCGGTCCCGGCGACACGTCGAAGGCCAAGCGGGAGACGGTCGTCACCGAGGGCCGCGGCGGCATGCTGTCCGTCGCGGGCGGCAAGTGGACCACGTTCCGGCACATCGGCCGCACGGTCATGAGGAAGCTCCAGGAGCTTCCCGGGCACCCGCTGGGCGACGACTTCGAGCCGGTCTCCGCGCTGCCGCGGAAGCTGCCGCTGCCGGGTGTCGCCAACCCGCGCGCGGTCGCCCACCGGCTGCTCGTGGACGGCCCGGCGCCCGGCCCGCGGATGGCCGCGGACACCGCCAGGCACCTGGCCACCCACTACGGATCGCTGGCCTTCGACATCGCCCGGCTGGCGGAGGAGAGCCCCGAACTCGCCGAGCGGGTCCACCCCGACGCCCCGGAGATCTGGGCGCAGGTCGTCTACGCGCGCGACAACGAGTGGGCCGAGACGGTGGACGACGTGCTGCGCCGCCGGACGACGCTGACGATCCGCGGTCTGGCCACGGACGAGGTGCGCGGGAAGGTGCGGGGCCTGCTGGACGGCGAGTAGGTCAGGTCCGGCGGGCGGGCGGGCGCGGCGAGGGGCGGCTCCACGGGGGAGGCCGCCCCTCGGCGTCTGGCCGGTACCCGTGACGCCGGCCTTCCGGATCGCGTTCGCGGGTGTCCAGGGGCAGTTGGCGGGGCAGTGATGCGTTCACCGCCCCGTGCGAGGGGGCTGCGGCACCGCCCCGTGCGGGCCGTAAGGTTGGGGCGTACGTGAGGGCACGTCGGAAGGAGGCGCTGGGTGATCGAGCTCGAGGGGGTTCCCGAGCTGGTCGACCCGGTCATGGTGGCCGCGTTCGAGGGCTGGAACGACGCCGGCGACGCCGCTTCCACCGCGGTCGCGCATCTGGAGCGGGAGTGGAAGGGCGAGGTGTTCGCGGCGCTCGACGCCGAGGACTACTACGACTTCCAGGTCAACCGCCCCACGGTCTGGCTGGACAACGGGGTGCGCAAGGTCACCTGGCCCACGACACGGCTGTCGGTGGTCCGGGTGGGCGGCGACAAGCCGCGCGACCTGGTGCTGGTGCGCGGTATCGAGCCGTCGATGCGCTGGCGTTCGTTCTGCAACGAGATCCTGGGCTTCGCGCACGAGCTGGGCGTGGAACTGGTGGTGGTCCTGGGCGCGCTGCTCGGCGACACCCCGCACACCCGTCCGGTGCCGGTCAGCGGCGTCACGTCCGATCCGGACCTGGCGCGCACCATGGACCTGGAGGAGACCAAGTACGAGGGCCCCACGGGGATCGTCGGCATTCTCCAGGAGGCGTGCACGCACGCGGGCGTCCCGGCCGTGTCCCTGTGGGCGGCCGTTCCGCACTACGTCTCGCAGCCGCCGAACCCGAAGGCGACGCTGGCCCTCCTGAACCGTCTGGAGGACCTGATCGGCCTGCGCATCCCGCTGGGCGAGCTGCCCGAGGACGCACGGGCCTGGCAGCTGGGCGTGGACCAGCTGGCGGCCGAGGACAGCGAGGTCGCCGAGTACGTGCAGACGCTGGAGGAGGCCCGGGACACCGCGGAGCTGCCGGAGGCGTCGGGCGAGGCGATCGCCCGGGAGTTCGAGCGCTATCTGCGGCGCCGCGACGGCGGCGGCCCGCCGGCCCCGCCCGGCGGCCACGCGACGGAGAGCGGCGACGCCGCGCCGTACCTCAGGGACACCCCGGGCGGGCGCACGCGCTCCCCGCGTCCGGAGCGTCCCGAGACCGGCCCGGAGGGCGCGGGCGAGGGCTCCGAGGGCGACGGCACGGCTCCCGGGGACTCGGAAGGCGACGGGGACTGAGCCGGGTCCACTGAACGGAAGGGCCCGAGGGGCGGTGCGCGTCGAGCGCACCGCCCCTCGGGCCCTGTCCGGTGGGACCGCGTTACAGGGCCACGCCCAGCAGGGCGTCCACGGACCGTGAGACGACGCCGGGGGCGGACGCGTCCGTACCGCCCTCGGTGTGCTGCCGGGCGGCCCAGCGGTCGACGGCGGCGAGCGCGGCGGGCGCGTCCAGGTCGTCGGCGAGGGCGTCGCGGATCTCCTCGACGAGCGCGTCGGCCGTGGGGCCGTCGGGCCGCGACACCGCCGAGCGCCAGGTCGCCAGCCGCGCGACCGCCGCTTCGAGGACGGAGTCGGTCCACTCCCAGTCGGCCCGGTAGTGGTGGGCGAGCAGGGCGAGGCGGATGGCCGCCGGGTCGACGCCGTCGTGGCGCAGCTTCGAGACGAAGACCAGGTTGCCCTTGGACTTCGACATCTTCTCGCCGTCCAGGGCCACCATGCCGGCGTGGACGTACGCCTTGGCCATGGGGAACTCGCCGGTCAGCACCTGGGCGTGCGAGGCGCCCATCTCGTGGTGCGGGAAGGCGAGGTCGGACCCGCCGCCCTGGACGTCGAAGCCCATGCCGAGGTGATCGAGGGCTATGGCGACGCACTCGATGTGCCAGCCGGGCCGGCCGCGGCCCAGCGTGCCGCCGTCCCAGCTCGGCTCGCCCTCGCGGGCGGCCATCCAGAGCATCGGGTCGAGGGGGTTCTTCTTGCCCGGACGGTCCGGGTCGCCGCCGCGCTCGGCCGACAGCAGCCGCATGGCCTCGGCGTCCAGGCGGGACACCTTGCCGAAGTGCGGGTCGGACTCGACGGAGAAGTAGAGGTCGCCCCCGAGTTCGTACGCGGCTCCGGCGTCGCGCAGCCGCTCGACGAGCGGGACGATCCCGGGTATCGCCTCGACCGCGCCGATGTAGTGGGCCGGGGGCAGGATGCGCAGGGCGGTCATGTCCTCGCGGAAGAGGGCGGTCTCCTTCTCGGCGAGCCCGACCCAGTCGACGCCGTCCCGCTGGGCGCGCTCCAGCAGCGGATCGTCGACGTCGGTCACGTTCTGGATGTAGTGAACCTGCCGCTTGGTGTCCAGCCATACGCGCTGAACGAGGTCGAACGCGTTGTAGGTCGCCGCGTGACCGATGTGGGTCGCGTCGTACGGCGTGATGCCGCAGACGTAGATACGGGCGACGGGACCGGGGTCGAGGGTCACAGGGCCCCCGGTCGCGGTGTCGTGGATCCGGAGGTCGCGGCCCTGACCGGGCAGGGCGGGGACCTCAGAAGCGGGCCAGGCATGCATTCCATGAGCGTAACCGGACTGGTGTTCCGTACACGAACCGGACCGGGCCGGATGGCCGGGAAGGCGCTCTTGTGCCTTCCCTCCCCGTGTGCATCGTGTTCCGCTCCTCCGGCACACGGCACGCTCACCCGCCCGCTACACGGGCGGCCACGGAATGGCGGGCCACTCGCCGCCCGGCTCGGGGTGACGGCCGGAGGCCAGCAGGGCGTCCACACGCGCGCGCGTGGCGTCGACCTCGGCGGCGGTGATCAGCTCGGACAGCCGGGCGGCGAGCGGGCCGCCCTCGGCCAGAGAGCCCCGGAGGCGCTCCAGGGCCCCGACCGCCTCCGGGGTGAGCCGCTCCCCCGCCCAGCCCCACAGGAGCGTGCGCAGCTTGTTCTCGGCGTTGAAGGTGACCCCGTGGTCGATGCCGTACAGCCTGCCCCCGGCGGCGGGCAGCAGGTGACCGCCCTTGCGGTCGGCGTTGTTGATCACGGCATCGAGGACGGCGAGCCTGCGCAGCCGCTCGTCGTCGGCGTGCACGAGCAGGGCCGTACGTCCCTGACCCACGTCGGCGAGGCCGACGGCCCGCCAGCCCTCCCCGGGCTCCTCGGCGTCCACCAGGGAGAGCAGCCCGTCGCCCGCCTCGCCCTCGATCCACAGCTGGCACATGCCCCGGCCGTACGGCCCCTCGCGCAGCACGGTGGGCGGCACCAGGCCCCAGCCCGTCGCCTCCGACACCTCGTACGCGGCGACCTCGCGCTCGGCGAGGGTCCCGTCGGGGAAGTCCCACAGGGGGCGCTCGCCGGCGACCGGCTTGTAGACGCAGAACGCCTCCCGGCCCTCGTGGGAGACGGAGCAGTAGAGCACCGCGTTGGACGCCTCACGGATCTGCCCGCGAACGGTCAGCTCGCCCTCGGCGAGCAGCTCGGCGGTGGTCACGCTCCGCGGCGGTATCCGTTCTGGCGCGGGCATACGTGTCCTTCCGGGTCGAGCGGGAGGCTGCACAGCGGGCAGGGCGGACGCCCCGCGTTGACGACGTCCAGGGCACGCTTGGCGAAGGCGCGGGCCTGCGCGCCGGTGAGCCGCACCCGCAGCATCGGCGGCCCGCTCTCCTCGTCCTGCAGAAGCCTTTCCTCGGCCTCGGCGAGGTCCTCGTCGGACTCCGCGTCGAGCTCCACCAGTGCCTGCGCCTCGACGATCATGCGCTGCTCGTCGCCGTCCCAGGCCAGCGCCATGGTGCCGACCCGGAACTCCTCCTCGACGGGGGTGTCCAGCGGTCCCGTGTCGGTGACCTCGGCGGGGACCATCGCGGGGACGGGGGCGCTGCCGCCGGTACGCCGGACGACCTCGTCGAGGAGTTCGTCCATCCGCTCGGCGAGCGCGGCCACCTGCGTCTTCTCCAGGGCCACACTCGTCACCCTGGGCCCCGAGGTGGCCTGCAGGAAGAAGGTACGGCGCCCGGGCAGCCCGACCGTACCGGCCACGAAGCGGTCCGGCGGGTCAAAGAGGAACACCTGACGCGACACGTCCTGTCTCCATTGGAATCGGCGTCGGAACCGGCCGGCCGGGTCGGCCCGCGGGGGTTCCCATCGGTTGCTGACAACTGCTGTGCTGCTCAGGATCTGTCCGCATGATCAACGCCGGTGAGTGGGGACTTGATCCGCCGGACAGACCCTGGACCGCTTCACCCTACTGCGGCCGACGATCACGGTGCGCCCGCACCGCCCCCGACCGGTGCGTCCCCGCCCGGCCCCTCCTCGCGCGGGGCCAGCGAGTCGAAGTCGCCGGTGTCCCCGAGCCGGACGAGAAACGGCCGCAGACGGGTGTAACGGATCGCGGTGATGGAACACGGTTCCACAGAGATCCGCTGGAAGAGGTCGAGATGAAGTCCGAGTGCGTCCGCGACGAGGGACTTGATGATGTCGCCGTGCGAGCACATCAGGTAGACGGCGTCACCGCCGTGATCGCGCTCCACGCGCGCGTTCCACTCGCGTACGGCCTCGGCGGCGCGGGTCTGCATGGTCCGCATCGACTCGCCGCCGGGGAACGCGGCCGCGGTGGGGTGCGCCTGGACGACCTCCATCAGCGGTTCGTCCTTGAGTTCGGCGAGCTTGCGGCCGGACCAGTCCCCGTAGTCGCACTCGCCGATGCGCTCGTCGGTGTGCGGCCGCAGGCCGGGGCGGGCGTCGAGCAGCGGCTGTACGGTCTCCAGGCAGCGCTGCAGGGGGCTGGTGACCACCTCGGCGACCGGCAGGGCGGCGAGCCGCCCGGGCAGCGCCGCTGCCTGCGCGGCGCCGCGCTCGTCGAGGGCGACACCGGGGGTCCGCCCGGCGAGCAGTCCCGCGGTGTTGGCGGTGGAACGTCCGTGCCGGACGAGGATCAACGTGGGCATGCGCTCCAGCGTAGGTCCAGAGCGGAACCGGGGGTGCCGTGGCGGTGCGCCCCGCATCGAGCGACGGGAGAATGCGCTTCGTGATCGTCGACTGTGCCATCTACCACGACGGGCGCCGGACGGAGGGCCCGGACGACCTCTCCGAGGCTCTCGACCGGGCCCGGGCCCGCAGGGACGACTTCGTCTGGATCGGGCTGCACGAGCCGACGCCGGAGGAGTTCGAACACGTCACCGAGGAGTTCGGCCTGCACCCCCTGGCGGTCGAGGACGCCCTGAAGGCGCATCAGCGGCCCAAGCTGGAGGTGTACGACGACTCGCTGTTCATGGTCATCAAGCCGGTCGTGTACGAGCAGGACAGCGACTCCGTGTCCACCGGCGAGATCATGGTCTTCATCGGCGACTCGTTCGTCGTGACCGTCCGGCACGGCGACAGCTCGCCGCTGGACACGGTGCGGGACCGTCTGGAGAAGGACCCGCAGACGCTCAGCCACGGTCCGACGTCGGTGCTGTACTCGATCGCGGACGCGACCGTCGACCACTACCTGGACGTGGCGGCCGAACTCCAGACGGACCTGGAGGAGCTGGAGGCCGAGGTGTTCTCGCCGAACATCGGCGGTTCGCGCAACACCGCCTCCCGCATCTACACGTTCAAGCGGCAGGTCCTGGAGTTCCGCAGGGCGACGGGGCCACTGGCCGTCCCGCTCGGCCGCCTCTCCGGCTCGGGCGGCTACAGCACGGGGGTGCCCTTCGTGAACGACGACGCGCAGCCCTTCTTCCGCGACGTCAGCGACCACGTCACGCGCGTGAACGAGTCGGTGGAGGGTCTCGACCGGCTCGTCTCCGACATCCTCTCCGCGCATCTCGCGCAGACGGGCGTCCGGCAGAACGACGACATGCGCAAGATCTCGGCGTGGGCCGCCATGGCCGCGATCCCCACCATGCTCGCGGGGATCTACGGGATGAACTTCGAGCACATGCCGGAACTGCGCTGGGTCTGGTCGTATCCCGCGGTCATCGGGGTGATGGCGGTGCTGGAGGTCGGCCTGTACCGGCTCTTCAAGCGGCGGGAGTGGCTGTGAGGGGACGGCTGTGACGCCCGTCGAGCGGTGCGGGCGGCCGTGCGACCCGTCGGCCGGGTCTACGCGAACTCGGGCGCCTGCGTCGCCGGTCCGCCGAGCGCGTCGCGCCGTTCGGGCATCCGGAGCGTCACCATGCGCCGCCAGCCCCACAGCCGCTCGTACGCGTACACGGCCCGGATGCCCGCGGCGAGCACCGCCGCCTTGGGGCGGGACCAGTGCAGGGCGCGGCCCATGTGGTCCGTCACGGCCAGGCTGACGTCCCGGTAGACGCGGATCTCGGCGCGCGCGCAGGCCCGCAGCGTCCGCTGGACGACCCGGCCGTGCCCCTCGTAGGCGAGGCGCAGCAGTTCCTCGTGGCAGTAGGCGAGGTGGTTGTCCTCGTCGTCGGCGATCATCCGCACCGCGCGGCCGATGTCCGGGTGGTCGGCGAAGTGCCCGCGCAGCATCCCCATCTGCTCCGAGGCGCGCTGTTCGGTGACCCGGCTGTGGGCGAGGTAGGTGATGAGGTCCCGCTCGGTCAGGGGTTCACGGCCGCGCAGCCTGTCGTGGGAGAGGCCGATGCCGCGCTGCTCCAGGAGCATCGTGTAGTCGGTCTCGGGCGGTACGTCGACGGGCGCGAGGCCGCGTCTGCGCAGCAGGGCGCGGAAGATCCGTCCGTGCTTGTCCTCGTCCGCGCCGTGCCGGCTGATCCTGGGCGCGAGTTCCCGCCGGCCGGGCGGGACGAGGGCGGCGATCCGCCCGTTCTCCCAGCCGCCCTGGGACTCGCCGCCGGCGGCGATGGAGCAGAAGAGCCGGAACGACTCGTCGTTGTCGAGGATCTCCTGGAACAGCCCCTTGGCCGAGAGCATCGCCGCCGCCTTCCCGGAGGTCGCCCCCACGGACTTCGCAGGACTCCGAGTCAACGGGCACGGTGGTGCGTCGGCAACCGAAGCGGCGGCCCGTTGAGCCGAACGAAGGACGCGCGGGGCCGTCCCCGGCGCCGCCGGGCTCGCGGGGCGGGCGAGTTCGCGGTGCCGGCGGGTTCGGCGCGTGACCGGCCGGGGTGCCGGAGCGTTCTCCCGGGAACGGCCGTGGCGGGGAGACCCCCGAGCCCCCACCGCGGCCGCGGAAACCTCTCCGCGCCACCTGCGCGGCGGTGCCCGGCCTTACGGCCGGGCCCGCACGGCGTCCGCCAGCCCCGCCCACGGCCGCCCCGGTGGGGTCACCCGAGGCCGGCGCGCTCCAGGGCCTCGGTGCCGGCCCGGAGCGAGGCCAGCCGGTCGTCCAGGGTGAATCCCGCGGGAGCGAGCGTGAGCGTGGTGACGCCGGCCGCCGCGTACGCCTTCATCCGGTCGGCGATGCGGTCGACGGAGCCGAGCAGCGTGGTCTGGTCGATGAGCGCGTGCGGGATCGCGGCGGCGGCGCCCTCCTTGTCGCCGGCGAGGTACTTGTCCTGGATCTCGGCGGCCTCCTTCTCGTACCCCATGCGCTGCGCGAGCCGGTTGTAGAAGTTCTGCTTGCGACTGCCCATGCCGCCGACGTACAGCGCGGTGTACGGGCGGAACATGTCGGCCAGCGCGGGCACGTCCTTGTCCTCGCCCAGCGCGAGCGGCAGCGTCGGGCAGACGTCGAAGCCCTCCATCGTGAGCCCGGCCTTCTCGCGGCCCGCGCGCAGCGGGGCGATGGCCGTGTCCTCCAGGTGCTCGGCCGAGGGGAAGATCAGCAGGGCGCCGTCGGCGATCTCGCCGGTCTGCTCCAGGTTCTTCGGGCCGATCGCGGCGATGTACAGCGGGATGTGCTCGCGCTCGGGGTGCACGGTCAGCTTGAGCGGCTTGCCGGGGCCGCCGGGCAGCGGCAGCGTCCAGTGCTCGCCCTCGTAGGAGAGGCGCTCGCGGGTCATCGCCCTGCGGACGATCTCCACGTACTCGCGGGTGCGGGCCAGCGGCTTGTCGAACCTGACGCCGTACCAGCCCTCGGAGACCTGGGGGCCCGAGACGCCGAGGCCGAGGCGGAAGCGGCCGCCGGACAGCGAGTCGAGGGTGGCGGCGGTCATCGCGGTCATCGCGGGCTGGCGGGCGGGGATCTGGAAGATGGCCGATCCCACGTCGATGCGCTCGGTCTGGGCCGCGACCCAGCTGAGCACGGTCGCCGCGTCGGAGCCGTAGGCCTCGGCGGCCCAGCAGACCGCGTAGCCGAGACGGTCGGCCTCCCGGGCGACGGCGAGATTGTCCGCGTCCATTCCGGCACCCCAGTAGCCGAGGTTGATCCCGAGCTGCATGGCCGATTCCCCTTACCGATCGGTAACGTACCTTGTGCCCGAGACCCTAGCGTGCGGGCCCGCGGCGGGGCGGGAACGGGTTCGCCGCTCGCGTGATTTCCGTTGTCCACAGGGCACCACGCGCCGGCGTCCGGACAGTAATCTCGGCGTCCATGGAGCAGAGGCATCTCGGCCGTACCGGCCTGCGTGTGTCCCGGATCGGACTCGGCACCCTCACCTGGGGCCGTGACACCGACGAGCACGACGCCGCGGACCTGTTGAAGGTGTTCTGGGAGGCGGGCGGGACCCTCGTCGACACCGCGGACGTGTACGGGGACGGGGAGGCCGAGTATCTGCTGGGCCGGCTCATGGAGGGGCTCGTCCCCCGCCGCGACCTGGTGGTGTCGACGAAGGCCGGCAGCGTCCCGGACCCCGACCGGCGCTTCGACGGCTCGCGGGGCCATCTGCTGGCCGCGCTCGACGCCTCGCTCCAGCGGCTCGGCACGGACTACGTGGACCTGTGGCAGATCCACGCCTTCGACCCGTGCACGCCGCTGGAGGAGACGCTCCAGGCACTCGACCTGGCCGTGAGCAGCGGCCGCGCCCGGTACGTCGGCGTGTCCAACTTCTGCGGCTGGCAGCTGACGAAGGCGGCGACCTGGCAGCTCGCGGCGCCCGGGACACGGACCCGGCTCGCCAGCACGCAGATGGAGTACTCCCTGCTGCAGCGGGGCGTGGAGCGGGAGGTGCTGCCGGCCGCGCTGGACCTGGGCGTCGGGCTGCTGCCCTCCTCGCCGCTGGGGCGGGGCGTGCTGACGGGCAAGTACCGCAAGGGGACGCCCGCCGACTCGCGGGGCGGGTCGGAGCATCTCGCCGCGTTCGTCGCGCCGTACCTCGACGACGCGGCGAACAGTGTCGTGGACGCGCTGGCGACCGCCGCGGACGGACTCGCCGCGACGCCGCTGCAGGTGGCGCTCGCCTGGGTCCGGGACCGGCCCGGGGTGGCCGCGCCCATCGTCGGCGCGCGCAACGCGCACCAGCTCACGGCGGCGTTGTCAGTGGAGACCCTTAGTCTTCCTGACGAGATCTGCCGGGCCCTCGACGACGTGTCGGCGCCGGTGCACCGCTATCCCGATCACGACTGGAGCACGCTGTGAGCACGGACCCCGCCAGCACGGAGCAGCCCGAGCCGGGGACCCCGGGCACCGGCCCGGAGCCCGGGGCCGCGGAGGCCGCCGGGGACGCCGGGGACCGGGACGAGGGCACGCCGGGGGCCGGGGCGGGCGCGGCCTCCGAAGGCGAGGGCGTCGAGGCCGACGGGGAGGCGGACGCGCCTGACACGGACACGGCCGACGGGGAGGCGGACGCGAAGGCGGAGGCGGACACCGCCGGCGGGGAGGCTCACGCGGCTGACGCGGAGGGGGGCACGGCCGACGCAGAGGGGGTCGGTGAGCCCGGCGCCGCGGGGGAGATGTCCGAGGCGGAGGCCGAACTGGCGGCTCAGCGGGAGCTTCAGGAGCGGATCGCCCGGCGCAAGGCCGAGAAGGCGGGGCCCATCGCCGCCGGTACCAAGCTCAGCGGCACCGCCGCCGATCTGCTCGCGGCCGTACGGGCCGTGGAGAGCGGCGAGAAGCCGGTGTCCGGCCCCTTCCCCGGGCCCGACCCCGCCCCCCGGCGGCAGGCACCCGCCCCCGCCGCGCCGCGCGAGCCCGCGCGGCAGGCGCCCGCGGCGGCCGCGCCCTCCGCGGCGAGCGCCGACGCCGTCCGCGCCGTGCTGACCGAGGGCGGCGCGCCCGGCTCCCTCGCCCTCCCGGCCGTGACCGCCCTGGGCGACGGCGCGGCGGACGCGCTGCGCTCCGACCCCTGGCTGCTGCTGCGCGTCCCCGGGGTGCGCCCCGAGCAGGCCGACACGTTCGCGCGGGCCCTGCTCGGCGCGGAGTGCGGCCCGGACGACGAGCGGCGCGGCCGCGCCGTCACCGGCTGGCTGCTGGAGCAGGCGGCCGTCGCCGGGCACACCGCGCTGGAGGCCCCGGCGCTCACCGCCGCGCTCGGGAGGTACGCGGTACCCGACCCGGACGCGGCCGTGCAGAGCGCCCTGGCCGAGGGAGAGGCGTTCGCCTTCCAGGACGCCCTGGAGACGACGGGCCCCGCGCGGGAGTCCGGCGACGGAGGCGAGGAGGGCGAGGAGCGGCCGGTCCGCGTCCTCATCGGCCTGGAGCGGTACGCCCTCGCGGAGGAGAGCCTCGCGGACGGCCTGGCCCGGATCGTCAACTCGCTGCCCAGGGAGGACGCCACGGACTGGAGCGGGGCGGCCGGGCGGGCGACCGGTTCCGCGGCCGAGCTGATCCGCGCCGCCGCCGGCCACGGTCTGGTCCTGCACACCGGCGGCGAGGCCTCCCGCGCGGAGGCGGCCGCGCTCGTCGCGGCGGCGCGCACGCTCGGGCTGCGGGCGTACGCGGCCACGCACACCCCGGACGGCCGCCGGCGTTTCACCGGACTGCTGCCCGCGCCGCCGGCCGAGGCCGCCGAGGCGGTGACGACCGTGGCCGGGCTGCTCTCCGGCGTCGAGGGCCCCGGCCGGGACGCGGACGGCGCCCTCCGCCTCGACCTGCTGGTGGTGCTCGACGCACCGCAGCTGGACGTGGAGAGCGCCGCCGCGCTGGCCGAGTCGCTGCCGGACGGTGCCCGCCTGGTGCTCAGCGGTGACCCGGGGGTGCTCTGGTCGGCGGGGCCCGGCCGGGTCTTCGCGGACCTCGTCGCCGCGCGGGTCTGCCCCCAGGTGGCATCCCGCACCCCGGACCCCGGGCCCGTGGGCGAGCTGGTCTCCGGGATCGGCATCGGCGAGCTCAACCAGATCGAGGCGCCCGGCAAGGAGGTCGTGATCGTGCCGGTCAGGGACGCCGCCGAGGCCGTCCACCGCACCGTGCAGCTCGTCGCCGACTCGGTGCCGCGGGCGATCGGCGTCCCGGACGCGCAGACGCAGGTGATCACGCCGGGTCACGGCGGCGCGGCCGGCACCCGCGCGCTGAACGCCGCGCTCAAGGAGCGGCTCAACCCGGGCCCCGGCCGGTTCGGCGGTTTCGACCCGGGTGACCGGATCGCCTACTCCCCCGCGCCGGGGCGTACGGCCCTGGGGCACGTGGTGGGCGCCGACGCGGAGGGGCTGCGCCTGGAGTGCGCGGGCACCGCCGTCGTCGTACCGAGGGAGCGGGTCGAGCAGTCCGTGCGGCACGGCTGGGCGCTGACCGCGCACCAGGCGGCCGGCCTGCGCTCGCCCGCCGTCGTCGTGGTGCTCCCCGGTGATGCGGCTCAGGCGCTGACCAGGCCCTGGGTGTACACGGCCTTCGGCCGGGCGGAGCGCCATCTGTCGGTCGTCCACGGCGTCGACCAGGCGCTGCCGCGGGCGGTCGCGGAGGTTCCGCAGAAGCCGCGCACCACCCGCCTGCCGGTGCTGCTCAGGACGCAGGTCCCCTCGGCCGCTGGCTGACCCGCCGCGCCGGCCGGCCGTACGGCGGCGGGGGTGGTGATCACCGTGACCCGGTGATCGCCACCCCCGCCGCCGTGTGCGAGATGCTCAGCGGTCCTCGTCGTCCGCCACGTCGTCCGCGTCGGCCAGGCCGCCGCCCACCAGCTCGGTGTCCGGGGCGAGGTCGTCCTCCAGCTCGTCGTCCAGCTCGTCGTCGAAGACGGAGCTCACGTCGAAGCGGCAGACGACCCGCTGCGCGTCGACCTCGTCGAAGGGCGCTTCGAGCCAGTCGCCGGGCTCCGCGGGTTCGTCCGCTGCCGTGACCCAGAGGGTCGAGTCGCCCTCCTCCAGGCCGAACTCCTTGTGCCGCGAGGCGATCTCGTCCGGTTCGAACTCGCCGAACAGGACGCCGAGCGCCCCGTGGACCGTGCCGGACGCCGCGTCGAAGCCCGCCGTGGCGGTGGCCCCCTCCTCCTCGACGGCCTCCACGCGCTCGGCCTGCGCCAGCAGCCGCTGCGGCTCCACCACCGCGTAGTCCCGGCGGATCAGCACGCTCAGCGCGTTCGGCTCCTCGGGGCCCTCGTACCGGGGCAGCGTGTCCTCGGCGCCGGGGATCTCGAAGGGCGTGACCTCGTCGTAGCGGTCGTAGAGCAGTTCGTCGTACTCCTCGGCGGCGGCGGCCAGCTCGTTGAACGCCTCGTAGACGGCCGGGTCGTCGTCCCCCGTCCTGCGCTCGACCGCGGCCAGGTGGCGGTCGAGCGCGGTCTTGACCGCCTCGGCGGCGGCACGTACCTCGGCAGCGGTGGGCTGCGCAGCATCAGACATAGTGCAGACGCTATCCGTACCGGGCCTCTGCCCGCACAATAGATGCGATGCCGGAATACGAATTTGTCGACGTGTACGTGCCGCGCGGGGTGTCCCGCAAGGAGACGACACGCCTGCTGACGGACCACGCGGAGTACGGACACTGGGAGTTGGACCGCCTCAGCCTGCACCCGGACGGGAGTCGCAGGGTGCGGCTGCGCCGACGGATCATCCGCCAGGTGCGCGCCACCTGGTGAGCGAGAGAACGGAACGGAGTGGGCCCCGCCGCGGCGGGGCCCACTCCGTTTCCTCCGGCACACGTGCTCATGGCACGGGCGTCGCCGCCGCGGGCCCGTCCGCCGGGCCCGCGGGCGCGCGCCGGGCGGTCACGCCGCAGCGCGCGCCTTGCGGTAGAGCACGGCGCCGCCGAGCAGCGCGCCCGCGCCGGCCGGCAGCAGCAGGCCGAGCGGCATGTCGCTGCCGGTGTGGGCGAGCTGGTCAGTGCCCTCGGGGTGGGTGACGGTCCGCGTCCCCGGGGTGTTGCCGTGCGAGGAGCCGCCGGGAGGCGTCTCGTGACCACCACCGGGGGGCGTCTCGTGACCGCCGCCCGGGGGCGTCTCGTGACCGCCGCCCGGGGGCGTCTCGTGGCCACCACCGGGAGGCGTCTCGTGACCGCCGCCGGGAGGCGTCTCGTGGCCACCGCCCGGAGGCGTGGTGTGGCCGCCGCCCGAGTCGTTGGCGCACTTGTTGCCCGCCGCCGGGTTGCCGAGCCCCACCACGTTCACGCTGTTGCCGCACACGTTGACGGGCACGTCGACCGGGACCTGCACGTGGTTGCCGGAGCCGACGCCCGGGGAGCCGCTGGTGTGACCGCCGGCGTGCGAGCCGCCGCCGTGGGAGTCCCCGTGCGAACCGCCGCCGTGCGCACCGCCGTGGCCGCCCCGGTTGACGCAGGTGTTGCCCACCGCCGGGTTGAGCAGTCCGATGACGTTCACGGTGTTGCCGCAGACGTTGACCGGGACGTGAACCGGTGCCTGGACGGTGTTGCCCGACAGCACGCCGGGAGAGTCCGAAGCGGAGCCGTACGCACCCGAGTCGGCGTGTGCGTAGCCACCTGTGGCGGCGAGTACGCCGGTCGCGGCCGCCACGGTCATCAGGCCCTTGCGGGTGACCTGTCGCATAGCTGATTTCCTGCCTTAGCCCTTGTCGTGGACTGCGTGGGAGGCGCGCACGGGACGACGTGCGCGCGGAAAGGCCGGTCGGCTCCGGAGCGCAGCGCGTGCGCTCCGGAGCCGACGGACTCAGAACCTCATGGGGTGAGGAACGACGTCAGTCGTTGACGCAGGTGTTGCCGAAGGCCGGGTTCAGCAGCCCGATCACGGAAACGGTGTTGCCGCAGACGTTCACGGGGACGTGAACGGGGACCTGGACCACGTTGCCGGAGAGGACACCCGGGGAGTGCACGGCGGCACCCTGGGCGCCCGAGTCGGCGGCGGCCAGACCCGCACCCGCGAGAACCAGGCCACCGGTGGCGGCCGCGATGGCGGCAACCTTCTTGATCATTATTCCTCCTAGTTGGCAAGAGCGGTCCAAGCCTCGGACCGCATGATCTGTAACGAGGAGGGAGTAATGGAGCTACGAGCTTATGGTCGGATTCACTCTTCTCAGTCAACTCCGTACACGCTGGCGAATGCCGGGAGCCGCCTCCGGCTCACGACGCCTCGATGAACCGGTCGAGCACCCGGACGCCGAACTTCAGCGCGTCGACCGGGACCCGCTCGTCGACGCCGTGGAACATGCCCGCGAAGTCCAGCTCCGGCGGCAGCTTCAGCGGCGCGAAGCCGAAGCAGCGGATGCCGAGGTCGTCGAAGGACTTGGCGTCGGTACCGGCGGAGAGCATGTACGGCACGGCCCGGGCGATCGGGTCCTCGGCGGACAGCGCGGTCTGCATGGCGTCGACGAGGGCTCCGTCGAAGGTGGTCTCCAGCGCCTTGTCCGCGTGCACGTCCTCGCGCCTCACCCGCGGGCCGAGGACGCGGTCCAGGTCCGCGAGGAACTCCTCCTCGTACCCCGGCAGATAGCGGCCGTCGACGTGCGCGGTGGCCTGCCCCGGGATCACGTTCACCTTGTAGCCCGCGCCCAGCTGGGTCGGGTTCGCGGTGTTCTGGAGCGAGGCGCCGATCAGCTTGGCGATGCCGCCGAGCCTGGCGAGCGTCTCGTCCATGTTCTCGGGGTCCAGTTCGGTGCCGAGCGCGTCGCCGAGTTCGTCGAGGAAGTGCCGCAGCGTCTTGGTCACCCGGACCGGGAAGGTGTGCCGGCCGAGCCGGCCCACGGCCTCGGACAGCTCGGTGATGGCGTTGTCCCGGTGGATCATCGAACCGTGCCCGGCGGTGCCGTCCACGGTCAGCTTCATCCAGTGCATGCCCTTCTGGGCGGTCTCGACGAGATAGAGCCGCAGCTTCTCGTTGACCGTGAAGGAGAAGCCGCCGACCTCGCCGATCGCCTCCGTGACGCCCTCGAAGAGCTCCGGGTGCCTGTCGACCAGGTGCCGCGCGCCCCACGTACCGCCCGCCTCCTCGTCCGCGAGGAAGGCGAGGACGATGTCCCGCGGGGGCTTGCGGCCGGTGCGCATCCGCTCGCGTACGACCGCGAGGGTCATCGCGTCCATGTCCTTCATGTCGACCGCGCCGCGGCCCCACACGCAGCCGTCCGCGATCTCCCCGGAGAACGGGTGGTGCGTCCAGTCCGCCGCGTTCGCCGGTACGACGTCGGTGTGGCCGTGGATGAGCAGCGCGGGCCGCGAGGGGTCCTCGCCCTCGATGCGGGCCACCGTGGAGGCGCGCCCCTGGTGCGACTCGAAGATGCGGGGTTCGAGGCCGACCTCGGCGAGCTTCTCGGCCACGTACTCGGCGGCCTTGCGCTCGCCCGGCCCCGAGTGGTCCCCGTAGTTGCTGGTGTCGATCCGGATCAGCTCGCGGCAGAGGTCCACGACCTCGTCCTCGCCCGAGACCGGGCTCCCTGCCGTGTTCGACTCGCTCACGCTGCTTCCTCCCACTGTCGCTGCCGACGGTCCCCCTCATCCTGCCTCCGACCCGGTCGCGCCCCAAGGCCGGACCCGGCCCGTCACACGCCGTCCACACGGCAAAGGGGGTGATCAGGGGTGCTCGAAAGCCTGGTAATGTTTTCTCTGTCGCCGCGGGAGACCGCGCGGCAGACACCTTGTCCGGGTGGCGGAATGGCAGACGCGCTAGCTTGAGGTGCTAGTGCCCTTTATCGGGCGTGGGGGTTCAAGTCCCCCCTCGGACACTTCAGTCGAACGAGGGCCGCGATCACATGATCGCGGCCCTCGTTCGTCGTCGTGGGGGTACGGGAGCGGGCGGTGGCTCGCGCGGCCGGAGACGGCACAATGGCGGCATGACCTCGCCCTCCTGTCCCTGCGGCCTGCCGAAGACCTATGCCGAGTGCTGCGGCCGCTTCCACCGGGGCGAGGCCGCGGCTCCGACGGCCCAGGCCCTCATGCGGTCCCGGTACAGCGCCTTCGTGAAGCGGGACGAGGCGTATCTGCTGCGGACCTGGCATCCGGCGAAGCGGCCCGCGCGCGTGGAGTTCGACGGCGGGACGCGGTGGACCGGGCTGGAGATCGTGGACGCCACCGACGGCTCCGCCTTCCATGCCACCGGGACCGTGACGTTCCGGGCCTCGTACCGCGGCGGCTCGCTGCACGAGCGGAGCCGGTTCGAGAGGGCCGACGGCGCCTGGGTGTACGTCGACGGGGACTTCCTGGAGTGACCCGCCCCGCGGGGCGGGCGGCCACCAGCCGGGTCCCGCGCCTCAGGGCGCCAGGATGTCCAGTTCCTGGAGGGCGCCGACGGTGATCTCGCGGGTGAGTTCCTCGGCGCGGACGGCGTCGCCCTCGCGGACCGCCTCGGCGACCCCGACGTGCAGGGTGACGGCGGCCGGGTCGGGGTCCTCGAACATGACCTCGTGATGGGTGCGTCCGGCGAGGACCTCGGCGACGACGTCACCGAGGCGGGCGAACATCTCGTTGCCCGAGGCGTTGAGGATCACCCGGTGGAAGGCGATGTCGTGGACCAGGTACCCCTCCAGCTGCTGGCCGCGTGAGGTGGCGACCATGCCCAGGGCGCACTCCGTCAGCTCGGCGCACTGGGCGGCCGTGGCGTGCCGTGCGGCCAGGCCCGCGGCGACGGGTTCCAGGGCGGAGCGCAGCACGGTGAGCGAGCGCAGCTGGTGCGGGCGGTCGGCGCCGGCCAGCCGCCAGCGGATGACCTGCGGGTCGTAGACGTTCCATTCGGCCTTGGGGCGGACGGTCACGCCGACGCGGCGGCGGGACTCCACCAGGTGCATGGACTCCAGGACGCGGACGGCCTCGCGCATGACGGAGCGCGACACCTCGAAACGCTGCGCCAGTTCGTCCGTGCGCAGCACGCTCCCGGGTGGATACTCCCCCGCGGTGATGGCGGGCCCGAGGGTGTCCAGTACATGTCCGTGCAGCCCCCGGCCCCGTGTGGTCATGAGGTCAGCGTACGAGGACAGCGCTCCGAACAAAAAGTCAGACTTATACGTCACAGACTCTTGAATTCGTCGTACCTAATAGGTTTCAGTGTCGTCGACATCAGATGTCGACGAAGACAGCGAGCGCAGAATGAAGCAGCAGAGTCGCAGCCCCCTCGTGATCGTGGTCATGGGGGTCGCGGGTACCGGCAAGACCACCATCGGTCCTCTGCTGGCGGACCGGCTCGGCGTCCCGTACGCCGAGGGCGACGACTTCCACCCCGAGGCCAACGTCGCCAAGATGTCGGCCGGGACCCCGCTCACCGACGACGACCGCCGGCCGTGGCTCGACGCCATCGGCCGGTGGGCGCACGGCCGGGCGGAGCTCGGCGGGGTGGTCAGCAGTTCGGCGCTGAAGCGGAGTTACCGCGACCGGTTGCGGGCAGCCGCTCCCGGAGTCGTCTTCGTGCATCTGACCGGTGACCGGAAACTGATCGAGGACCGGATGTCGCACCGCCAGGGCCACTTCATGCCGACGGCGCTCCTGCACTCCCAGTTCGCCACCCTCCAGCCGCTCCAGGCGGACGAGGCGGGTGTCGCCGTGGACGTCTCCGGCAGCCCCGAGGAGATCACCGAGCGGGCCGTCACCGCTCTCGATGCCCTGGCCCGACCCTCGCGGTAGTCCCGCCGGGCCGCCCCTGGCCGCTTCCCGGCCCGGGGCCCCTTCCCCCGCACCCCCGTCCCCGTACACACAAGGGAAACCACCGTGACCAGACTCAGCGCCGAGATACTGGCAGCGGACACTGTCGAGCCGATCACCTCCGCGGGCCACGCCCAGCTGGGCATCGCCGTGCTCGCAGGCATCGCCGTCATCGTCCTGCTCATCACCAAGTTCAAGTTGCACGCCTTCCTGGCGCTGACCATCGGGTCGCTGGCCCTCGGCGCGTTCGCCGGGGCGCCCCTGGACAAGGTCATCGCCAGCTTCTCCAGCGGGCTCGGCTCCACCGTCGCCGGTGTGGGCGTCCTGATCGCCCTCGGCGCGATCCTCGGCAAGATGCTCGCCGACTCCGGCGGCGCGGACCAGGTCGTGGACACGATCCTGGCCCGGTCGAGCGCCCGGTCCATGCCGTGGGCGATGGTGCTGATCGCCTCCGTCATCGGTCTGCCGCTGTTCTTCGAGGTCGGCATCGTGCTGCTGATCCCGGTGGTGCTGATGGTCGCCAAGCGCGGCAACTACTCCCTGATGCGCATCGGCATCCCCGCCCTCGCCGGCCTGTCCGTGATGCACGGCCTGGTCCCGCCGCACCCCGGTCCGCTGGTCGCGATCGACGCGGTCGGCGCCAACCTCGGTGTCACGCTGGCGCTGGGTGTCCTGGTGGCCGTCCCGACGGTGATCATCGCCGGTCCGGTGTTCTCGAAGTACGCGGCCCGCTGGGTGGACGTCCCCGCTCCCGACCGCATGATCCCGCAGCGCGCCTCCGAGCAGCTCGACAAGCGGCCGAGCTTCGGCGCCACCCTCGCCACGATCCTGCTGCCGGTCGTGCTGATGCTCGCCAAGGCCCTCGTCGACATCATCGTCGACGACCCCGGCCACCTGGTGCAGCGCGTCTTCGACGTCATCGGCTCGCCGCTGATCGCCCTGCTCGCCTCCGTGCTCTTGGGCATCTTCACGCTGCTGCGGCCCGCGGGCTTCGCCAAGGACCGCGTCTCGGGCCTCGTCGAGAAGGGCCTCGCGCCCATCGCGGGCATCCTGCTGATCGTCGGCGCGGGCGGCGGCTTCAAGCAGACGCTGATCGACTCCGGGGTGGGCCAGATGATTCTGGAGATCTCCAAGGACTGGTCGATCCCGGCGCTGCTGCTGGCCTGGCTGATCGCGGTGGCGATCCGACTGGCCACCGGCTCGGCGACCGTGGCCACCGTCTCGGCGGCCGGCCTCGTCGCCCCGCTCGCGGCCGACATGTCGACGACCCACGCGGCCCTGCTGGTCCTGGCCATCGGCGCCGGCTCGCTCTTCTTCAGCCACGTCAACGACGCCGGCTTCTGGCTGGTGAAGGAGTACTTCGGCCTGAACGTCGGGCAGACCGTCAAGACCTGGTCCGTCATGGAGACGATCATCTCGGTGGTCGCCGGCGGTCTTGTCCTGCTCCTGTCCCTGGTCATCTAGGGACTCTCGTCCGGATCAGGCCCCGCGGCCCCGGCCTGATCCGGACGGGCGGTCCTGCGTACGACCACGGCTCGCCCTCCCGTCCCCGTCCCCGTTCCCGTCTCCCCAGGCCGCCCACGGGCGCCACAAGGGGTGTTCCCGCTCGGCCCACTCACGGCTCACCGAGCCCGTGCGCAGGCCGCGGCGGGCCTCTGGGTCGGCGAGGGCCATGCCGATGTGGCCGCCGAGGACGACGCCGACGGTCAGGGCGAGCCAGTCGTGCACGAATGTCGCGCTGGTCCGCCACATCAGCGGGGTGAGGTGGGTGAACCACATCAGGAGACCCGTGCCCAGCATCACCAGCGCGGCGCCGGCGATCCAGGCCGCGTAGGTCTTCTGCCCCGCGTTGAACTTGGCCGCCGGGCGCGCCGGGCCGCGCGTGTCCCGGCGCAGTGCGGCACGCAGCCAGGCCCGGTCGTGCGGGCCCCAGCGGTTGAGGCGTCCCAGATCCGCGCGGAAGGCGCGGGAGGCGAGCCCCGCGAGGACGGGTACGGGCAGCAGCAGCCCGGCCCACTCGTGCACCGTGACGACGAGCGCGCGGCGGCCCACGAGTTCGGCGAACGTCGGGATGTAGAGGCAGGCGGCCGTCGCCACGCACAGGCCCATCAGCACGGCCGTCGCCCGGTGCACCCAGCGCTCGGCCCGGGTGAAGCGGGGCACGCGCGAGGGGCGTACGGAGGGCGCGGCGGGCCCGGCCGCCCCGGGCGTCTCGGACGTGCTGTCAGCTCGTGGGTTCATCGCCCCGCCCGTTCGATCTGCCGACCCACGCGTCCACGTCGTAGCCGCGGTGCTCCCAGTACCCGGGACGGACGTCCTCGGTGAGCTCGACGCCGGAGAGCCACTTGGCGGACTTGTAGAAGTACATGGGGGCCACGTAGAGGCGGACGGGGCCGCCGTGGCTGTGGCCGAGGTCCTCGTCCCGCATCCGCAGGGCCACCAGGACGTCCGCGCGGCGGGCCTGGTCGAGGGTGAGGCTCTCCGTGTACGCGCCGTCGAAGCAGCGGAAGCGGACCGCCCTGGCCGACGGGCGTACTCCCGCGGCGTCCAGCAGCCGGGACAGCCGCACCCCCTCGAACGGGGTGCCGGGCACCCGCCAGCCCGTGACGCACTGGACGTCGCGCACGAGCCGGGTCTGCCGCAGCGCGCGCAGGTCGGCGAGGGTGTAGCTCTTCGGGTGGTCGACCAGTCCGCCGACGGTGAGGCGGTAGTCGCTCTCGTCCTTGTGCGGGACGGAGGACGTCACCGAGTAGTAGCGGAAGCCGCCGCCGTTGGGGAGCAGTCCGGTCAGGCCGGTGGGGTCGCGGTCGGCGGCGCCGCCGAGGAAGGACTCCAGGCCGCGCTGGAGCGTGGGGGCGGCCAGCACGCCCAGCGCGCCGAGCCCCAGGGTGCCGAGGAGGACCCGGCGGCCGATGGGCGCCCCCTGTTCCCGGGGGTGTCCGTCCTCCGGTTCCCCGGTATCCGGCTCTCCGCGCTCCGGTTCCCCGTGCTCCGGTTCCTCGGTCTCCGGTTCTTCGGGGTGTTCTCGTGTCACCTCTTGATTCGAACACCCGCCACCCCCGTTCGGCCAGGGGAGACGGGTGCCCGTCAGGATTCCGTAACCAGTGCCCCACGGAACACCGTGACCATTGCCCCGCGTACGCGCCTCAGGGGGCCGGGTCTGCGGCCTTGTCGAGCTGGAAGGCCTCGTTGCCGAGGCCGATCCTCGCGTGTGCCTCGGGCCTGCGGGAGCGCAGGACGAGGCCCTGGACCAGGCCGGCGACGAGTGCGGCCCCGATGATGCCGGGCAGCAGCCAGCTCAGCGAGGAGCCGGGGCCGGCCCCGACGAGGACGTCGAAGTCCTTGACCGTGTATCCGGCGATGACGAGCAGCGCGATCCCCGCGAGTGCCGACGCCACGAGGCGCCACGCCTGGGCGCGGGCGGCGCCGCGGCGGGCGAAGAACACGATGACGGAGAGGGAGGCGGCGGCCATCAGCACGATGACGCCGAGGGCGCCGACGTTGCCGAACCAGGTGAAGAGGTGGAGCACGGGCGCGGTCGGGTCGCCGGTCGGCTTGTCGTCGGCCACGGCGAAGGCGACGACGGCGATCAGGGCGACGGCGGTCTGCAGCAGGGAGCCGGTGCCGGGGGCGCCGTTCGTGCCGGTGGTGCGGCCGAAGGCGGAGGGCAGCAGGCCCTCGCGGCCCATGGCGAACGCGTACCGGGCGACCACGTTGTGGAAGCTGAGCATCGCGGCCAGCATCCCGGTGACGAACAGGACGTGCAGGACGTCGGTGAAGGTGGTGCCGAGCCGCGACTCGGTGAGGAAGAACAGCAGCCCGGCGCTCTGCTTCTGGGAGAGGCCGACGATCGCGGAGGGCCCGGCGGCCACCGTGAGCGCCCAGGAGCTGAGGGCGAAGAAGACGGCGACCCCGGAGACCGCGAGGAACATGACACGCGGGACCAGGATGTGCGGCCTGCTGGTCTCCTCCGCGTACACGGGGGCCTGCTCGAAGCCGAGGAAGGCCGCGATGCAGAAGCACAGCGCGGTGCCGATGCCCGCCCCGGTGAGCGTGTCCGGGTTGAACGCGTGCAGGGACAGCCCCTCCTTGGCGGGGTCGGCGACCGCCGCGACGTCGAAGACGACGACGAGGACGACCTCGATCAGCAGGAGGACGCCCAGCACGCGCGCGTTGACGTCGATCTTCAGCCAGGCGAGCACACCGACGGCGAGCACGGCGGCCAGCGCGGGCACCCACCAGACGACCTCGACGTCGAGGTAGGTGGCGCACAGCCCGGAGACCTCGAAGCCGAAGATGCCGTAGATGCCGACCTGGAGCGAGCTGTAGGCGACGAGCGCGACCAGGGCGGCCCCGGCGCCCGCGGTGCCCCCGAGACCGCGCGAGATGTACGCATAGAAGGCGCCCGCGTTGTGGACATGACGGCTCATCTCGGCGTATCCGACGCTGAAGAGCGCGAGGACCAGGCCGAGGACGACGAAGAGGAGGGGCTGTCCGACGACCCCCATCACCGCGAATGTGGTGGGCATGACACCCGCGACGACCATGAGGGGCGCGGTGGCCGCCAGGACGGACAGCAGCAGCCCTCCCGTGCCCAGCCGGTCGGCGCGCAGGGCGCGGTCCTGGCCCTTGAAGGTGCTGATGCCGCCGTCCGCGGCGGCGGCTCTCGCCTTGCTCGGAGAGGTGCTCGGCGTGCTCGAACTGCCCGTGGTCATCGCGGGGTCGCCCTTTCGGCTGGTCGGTTTCATCGGGGGTCTCAGGCCGTGCCGAGCGCGCCGGCGCGTGCGGTACGGAAGGCGACGGACGGATCGCGGTCCGGGTACGACCACGGGGTGGGGGTGGCGTGCGGTCCGATGCGGTGGAAGAGGGCGGCAGCCTCGGCGCCCCGGCCCTCGCACGACTTGGCGTGGGCCAGGTAGTTCAGGTCGACGTGACGGCGTGGGTGGCCCTCGTGCTCCCATTCCAGCCACCAGTCGAAGGCCGCCTTCATCACCTGGCGCGCCCGGCGTCCGACCCAGTGCCCGGAGGCGGCGGGGTCGGCGGGCTCGCTCCCGGCGGTGGCGAGGACGCGGTAGCGCTCGGCGTGGGCGACGACCGGGAGGATGGCGAGCGGGGAATCGGCCGGGGCCTGTTCGGCGGCCCAGTTCGCGAAGTCGTAGACCTCGTGCAGCGGGTCCTGTCCGGCGCCGGCGCGGCGCTCGGCGAGCCGGGCGACCATCAGGTGGTGGGCGTGGTGGTGGTCGGCGTGCCGCAGGCGCACCTCGTCGAAGAGCCGGACCACGTCCTCCTCGGTGCCGAGGGTGCGTTCCAGGAGGAGCATGCCGAGCCACGGAGTGGGGTCGGCGGGGGCCAGCCCGGCCGCGGCGCGGCAGGCCTCGCGGGCCCGCTCGGGCCGCTCCCTGCCGCCGAGAGCGCTCTCGACGGTGGCGCAGGCGAGCAGAACGGAGGCATCGGCCGACTCGGCTTCGGCGAGCAGCCAGTCGCGGACCCAGGCGCGGGCGGCGGGCTCGCGGGCGAGGACGGTGACCCGGTGCCCGCGCCGGTCCCAGTCGTCGCCGGTCGCGGCCAGCAGGGCGCGGACGGCGGCCCAGCGGCCCTGGGTGAGGGCGGCGCGCGCGGTGACGAGTTCGGCGTCGTCGAGGGCGGCGTCGAAGACGTGGGCCGCGCGCTTGCGACCGCGGCCGAGGGGTGGCGGAGGTGGGGGCACCGCGGGCATTCCTCACAAGGTGCGCATTGTCAGGGGCTGATCACGGACAGCCAACCCGGAGCCAATGCTTCCCGTCAAGGGCAGACTGTGCCCTTACACGTGTCAACACACCCGACACGCCGTGGAGTTGACCCCGGGCCCGGGTCCGGACCGCCGCCAGCCCGGATCCGTGCCGCCACCCGGCCGGGTCCGGTCCGCCACCGGCCGGGCCAGGCCGGCCGGGACTCAGCCCACCACGCGGGACTCAGCCCACCACTCGGGACTCAGCCCACCGCCCGAAGCTCAGTCCACCCATCACCCGAAGCTCAGTCCACCGCGCGGGCCGCCGCCCGCCCCGCGGCGCGGCCGGAGAACAGGCAGCCGCCGAGGAAGGTGCCCTCCAGCGACCGGTAACCGTGCACGCCGCCGCCGCCGAACCCGGCGGCCTCCCCCGCGGCGTACACGCCGGGCAGCGGGGTGCCGCCCTCGGTGAGCACGCGCGCGGAGAGGTCGGTCTCCAGGCCGCCCAGGGACTTGCGGGTGAGGATGTTGAGGCGCACGGCGATCAGCGGGCCGGCCTTCGGGTCGAGGATGCGGTGCGGCGCCGCCGTGCGGATCAGCTTGTCGCCGAGGTAGGCGCGGGCGCCGCGCATGGCGGTCACCTGGAGGTCCTTGGTGAACGGGTTGGCGATCTCCCGGTCCCGTTCGGTGATCACGCGGCGCAGCGCGGCCTCGTCGATGAGCGGCTCCTCGGTGAGCGCGTTCATCCCCCGGACCAGGGCGCCCAGGTCCTTCTCGACGACGAAGTCGGCTCCGTGGTCCATGAACGCCTTGACGGGGCCGGGCACCTCGGTCCGCGCCCGCTCGAACACACCCCGGACGGACTTGCCCGTGAGGTCGGGGTTCTGTTCGGAGCCGGAGAGGGCGAACTCCTTGCCGATGATCTTCTGGTCGAGCACGAACCAGGTGTGGTCGTACCCGGTGCCCATGATGTGTTCGAGGGTGCCGAGCGTGTCGAAGCCGGGGAAGAGCGGCACGGGCAGCCGGTTGCCGCGCGCGTCGAGCCAGAGCGAGGAGGGGCCGGGCAGGATGCGGATGCCGTGGTTCTCCCAGATGGGGCTCCAGTTCTGGATGCCCTCGGTGTAGTGCCACATGCGGTCGCGGTTGATGTGGTGGGCTCCCGCGTCCTCGGCGATGCCGATCATCCGGCCGTCGACGTGTGCGGGCACCCCGGAGATCATCCGCCGGGGCGGGCTGCCGAGGCGCTCGGGCCAGTTCGCGCGTACCAGGTCGTGGTTGCCGCCGATCCCGCCCGAGGTGACGATCACCGCCTGCGCCCGGAACTCGAAGGAGCCGGTGGCCTCCCGGCTGCTGGCCTCGCCGCGTTCGGCCGCCGAGGGCTCCAGGATCTCGCCGGTGACCGTGTCGACGGCGCCCGCGCTGCGCCCGAGGCCGGTGACGCGGTGGCGGAACGCCAGGCGGACCAGGCCCTTCGCGACCCCGGCCCGCACCCGGCGCTCGAAGGGGGCGACGAGGCCGGGTCCGGTGCCCCAGGTGATGTGGAAACGGGGTACGGAGTTGCCGTGCCCGCCCGCGTCGTAGCCGCCGCGCTCGGCCCAGCCGACCACCGGGAAGAAGCGGACACCCTGCCGGTGCAGCCAGGAGCGCTTCTCGCCGGCCGCGAAGTCGACATACGCCTCGGCCCACTTGCGCGGCCAGTGGTCCTCCGGACGGTCGAACGCGGCCGTGCCCATCCAGTCCTGGAGGGCGAGCGCGTGGCTGTCCTTGATCCGCATCCGGCGCTGTTCCGGCGAGTCGACGAAGAAGAGGCCGCCGAAGGACCAGTGGGCCTGGCCGCCGATCGACTGCTCGGGCTCCTGGTCGAGGAGGATCACCGTACGGCCGGCGTCGACGAGCTCCGCGGTCGCCGCGAGTCCCGCCAGACCCGCCCCGATCACGATCACGTCCGCGTCGTACGCCATGCGCCCGCCCTCTCTGGTGTTCCCTGGGGTTCTCCGGTGTTCCCGCTGGTCGGGACCCCGTAATTACCGGTCGGTCAGATCCTTGGGTACGGGAGTGACCGAGTCAACCGTGCGGTTACGGGTACTCTCGGTGGCAGGCTCAGGCCTTCGACGCCGGAGCCGGTGGGACACCCGCCCGTGGCCTGAGCTGAATCCTGAGGTAGCGAGGTACGCAGCGTGTCGGTTCTCGTTCTGGTCCTCTCCCTGTGCGCGGCCTGCTGCCTGGGTTTCGGCTTCGTGCTCCAGCAGAACGCCGCCTCGCACGCGCCGCTGAGCGACTACCTCTCCCCCCGGCTGCTGCTCGACCTGGTGCGCGTTCCGGTCTGGCTGGGCGGCATCGGGCTCATGATCTGCGGCATGGTCCTCGGCGCCGTCGCCCTGGGGCAGGGCGAGATCTCCCTGGTCGAGCCGCTCCTCGCGACCAACCTGCTGTTCGCCCTGGCGCTGTCGCGCAAACAGACCAAGCAGCCGCTGAGCCATCAGGGCTGGGCCGGGCTCGCGCTGCTGGCGGGGGGCGTCACCCTGTTCATCGTCGCGGGGCGGCCCAAGGGCGGCGACGCCGTCACCGACCCCCTGCGCCACTGGCTGGTCATCGGCATCGTCGTCGGCCTCGCCCTGCTGCTCACCACGTACGCGAAACGTACCCGGCTCGGCGTCGCCCCGGTCCTGCTGGGCACGGCCGCGGGACTGCTGTACGGGGTGCAGGACGCGCTCACCCGGGTCAGCGGCCAGCGGTTCGGCGAGGGCGGGCTGACCGGGGTCCTCACCAGCTGGCAGCCGTACGCGGTGGTGCTGCTCGGGACGACCGGGCTGCTGCTGATGCAGAGCGCCTTCGAGACGGCGCCGCTGCGCATGTCCCTGCCCGCGCTCACCGCGGCCGAGCCGCTCGCCGGGATCTTCTGCGGGATCGGGTTCATGGGGGACCAGCTGCGCACGGACGTGGCCGCCCTCGCCTGGCAGGCGACGGGCCTCGCCGCGATCGTGGTGGGCATCGTGCTGCTCGGGCTGCACCCGGCGATGCCGGGGTACGCGACGCACCAGGCCGAGCCGCGCGACCTCCAGGCACGCTGAGCGCGGACGGCCGGGCCCGGGAATGCCCCGGGCGACCGCGGAGGAGACTACGGACATGACCATGCCCATGCGTGACGCCGACGAACTGCTCGACATCGTGGACGAGGACGACCGGGTCGTCGGGCAGGCGCCCCGGGGTGAGGTGTACGCGCGGGGCCTGCGCCACCGCTGCGCCTTCGTCCGGGTCCGGGACGCCGAGGGCCGGGTCTTCGTCCACCGCCGGACCGCCGCCAAGGCGGTCTTCCCCTCCCTGTACGACATGTTCGTCGGCGGTGTCGTCGGCGCGGGCGAGACGTACGACGAGGCGGCACTGCGCGAGGCAGAGGAGGAGCTGGGCGTCTCGGGTCTCCCCCGGCCCGTCCCCGTGCTCCGGTTCCTCTACGACGACGGCGCGGGGCGGAGCTGGTGGTCGGCCGTGTACGAGGTGCGCTGCGAGCTCCCGGTCGATCCGCAGAAGGAGGAGGTCGCCTGGTACGGCTTCCTCACCGAGGACGAGCTGGAGCTGCGCCTGGCCGAGTGGCCCTGGGTCCCGGACGGCCTGGCCGCCCACGAACACCTCAGGGCCCGCCGCGCCATGGGCTGAGGCCGGACCGGCGTCGGGGCGCCGCGTGACGCGGGCGGCCGCCGCCGTTAGTGTCGCGAGCGTGATCGAATTCGCGCGGAACGTCCGGCTGTGGTTCGCGCCGCAGGAGGTACGGGAGGAGGGCGACACGCCCGACTACCGGTTCTCCCTGGCCAACGAGCGGACCTTCCTCGCGTGGCTGCGCACCGCGCTGGCGCTGATCGGCGGCGGGTTCGCGGTGGACCAGTTCCTGCCGGACCTGCGGTGGGGATGGCGGGTCGGGCTGGCGCTGGCGCTCCTCGCGGCGGGCGTGCTGTGCTCGCTGCGCGCGGTCAACCACTGGGTGCGCTGCGAGCGGGCGATCCGGCGGGGCGGCGATCTGCCGGTGTCGCGTTTCCCCGCGCTGCTGAGCATCGCGGTCGCGGTCGTCGCCGTCGCGATGGTCCTCGTCGTGCTCTTCGGCTGGGAAGGATGACCGGGCCCGCCCCGGAACGCGATCCGGGACTCCAGCCCGAACGGACCCGGCTGGCCTGGCGGCGTACGACCCTGTCGAGCACCGTCGCCACCGTGCTGGCCGTGAAGGCGGCGCTGCAGGACGTGCGGCCGGTGTACGCGGCGGCCGGCGCCCTGTGCTGCGCGCTCTGGCTGGGCTTCCTGGCCGTCGCCCACCGCCGTATCCGGGTGCTCGCGGCGTCCGGCCGGGTCCCGCCCCCGGTGCTCGGCGCGCGGCACGCGTCGGCGGCCGCCCTGTGCACGCTGGCGCTGGCGGTGTGCGCGGCGGCGCTGGTGATCTAGGCCTCTCGTTCGGATCACGCCGGGCTCGCGGGGCCTGGCGCACCCGCGAGACGCCGATCACGTTCGGTTCCCCTACTGGACGACATACCGACCGGTCGGCATCATAGTGCCGTCCCGTCCACGCCCGAACAGGAGCAATGATGAGCCCAGACCACCCGCCGGGTCTCGACCTCGACCGGCTGCGCGGCCTTCTCGACAGCGAGCGGCCCGGCCTGGCGCTCGGCCCTCTCACCGGCCGGCTCATCGAGGGCGGGCGGTCGAACCTCACGTACGCGGTCACGGACGGCACCTCGGAGTGGGTCGTGCGGCGGCCTCCGCTGGGCCACGTCCTGGCCACCGCGCACGACATGCGGCGCGAGCACCGGGTGATCAGCGCGCTGCACCCGACGGCCGTGCCGGTGCCCCGGCCGCTGCTGCTGTGCGAGGACGACACGGTACTGGGCGCTCCGTTCTACGTCATGGAGTTCGTGGAGGGCACCCCGTACCGCACCGCCGCCCAGCTCGCGCCGCTCGGCCCCGAACGCACCCGCGCCGCGGTCCTCTCGCTCGTCGACACCCTCGTCGAGCTGCACGCCGTCGACCCCGCGGAGGTGGGCCTGGGGGACTTCGGGCGTCCCGAGGGCTTCCTGGACCGGCAGCTGCGCCGCTGGGGCAAGCAGCTGGACGCCTCCCGCAACCGCGAGCTGGCCGGGATCGACGAGCTGCACGCCGCGCTGGGCCGTGACCTGCCGGCCTCTCCCGCGCCCTGCGTGGTGCACGGCGACTACCGGCTGGACAACGTCCTGATCGGCTCGGACGACCGCATCAACGCCATCCTCGACTGGGAGATGTCCACGCTCGGCGACCCGCTGACCGACCTCGGGCTCCTGGTGATGTACAGCACGCCGCTGGAGCTGCCCGGCTCCCCCATCAGCACGACGGCGACGGCGCAGGGCCACCCGTCCGCCGCGGAGATCACCGAGCGGTACGCCGCGCGCTCGGGGCGCGACGTGTCGGCGGTCTCCTGGTACACGGCGTTCGCCTGGTTCAAGCTCGCCGTGATCCTCGAGGGCATCCACTACCGCTACACCCTCGGCCAGACCGTCGGCGGCGGTTTCGACCGCATCGGCGACCTGGTCCCGGTCTTCATCGAGCACGGCCTGACCACTCTTCAGGAGGGCTGATCCGCATGGACTTCGCATTCGACGCGCGCACCGAGGAACTGCGCCACAGGCTGCTGGCCTTCATGGACGAGTACGTGTACCCGGCGGAGACCACGGCGCACGAGCAGCGCGCCCTGCTCGCCTCGCCGTGGGACACGCCGGCGGTGGTGGAGGAGCTGAAGGCCGAGGCCCGCAGGCAGGGCCTGTGGAACCTCTTCCTGCCGGACCCCGCGTACGGGGGCGGGCTGACGAACCTCCAGTACGCGCCGCTCGCCGAGATCACCGGCCGCAGTCCGCAGCTGGCGCCGACCGCGCTGAACTGCGCGGCGCCGGACACCGGCAACATGGAGGTGCTGGCGCAGTTCGGCGACGAGCGGCAGCGCAAGCAGTGGCTCGAGCCGCTGCTGGCGGGCGAGATCCGCTCGGCGTTCGCGATGACCGAGCCGGAGGTGGCCTCCTCCGACGCCACGAACATCACGACGCTGATCGAGCGGGACGGCGACGAGTACGTCATCACGGGACGCAAGTGGTACATCTCCGGTGCGATGAACCCGGACTGCGCGATCCTCATCGTGATGGGCAAGACCGACCCGGACGGCGACGACATCCGCCGCCAGCAGTCGATGGTCCTGGTCCCGCGTGACACGCCCGGCGTCGAGATCCGGCGCGCCATGCAGGTCTACGGGTACGAGGACCACTACCACGGGGGTCACGCCGAGGTGGTCTTCGACCACGCGCGCGTGCCGGTGGCCAACCTGGTCGGCGAGGAGGGCGGCGGGTTCGCGATCGCCCAGGCCCGGCTCGGCCCGGGCCGCATCCACCACTGCATGCGGCTGATCGGCATGGCCGAGCGGGCGATCGAGCTGATGTGCCGGCGGGCGGTGGAGCGCACGGCGTTCGGGAAGCCGCTGGCCCGGCAGGGCGTGGTGCACAACTGGATCGCCGACGCGCGCGTGGCCGTCGAGCAGCTGCGGCTGCTGGTCCTGAAGACGGCCTGGATGATGGACACGGTCGGCAACCGGGGGGCGCACACCGAGATCCAGGCCATCAAGATCGCCACCCCGCGCACGGTCGTCGACATCATCGACAAGGCGGTGCAGCTGCACGGCGCGGGCGGGGTCAGCCAGGACTTCCCGCTGGCCGAACTCTGGGCGGGCGCCCGCACCCTGCGGCTGGCCGACGGACCCGACGAGGTGCACCAGCGGTCGCTGGCGCGGCGGGAGATCAAGAAGTACCTGTGAGCCGCCGTACGCGGTGAACGTGAGGGGGGCGGACGCCACGGCGTCCGCCCCCCTCACCGTGCCGCTACGGGCGCAGGGCGCGCAGCAGCAGGTCGGCCAGGTGGCCGGCGACCTCCTGCGGACCGAGGGGGCCGCCCGGCCGGTACCAGGTCGACAGGTGGTGCACGCTGCCGAAGTGGTAGTCGACGACCAGGTCGGCTGGGGTGGCCGTGGAGAACACGCCGGACTTCTGGCCCTCCTCCACCAGGGCGCGGAAGCGCTCGTGGTAATGCCGGCGGGCGGCGCGCACCTGCTTGTTCTTCTCGGGGCTCAGATGGTGCATGGAGCGGAAGAAGATCGAGGCGTCGTCGAGGTTGTCGATGGTGGTGACGACGACGTCGGCCGCCGCGCCGCGCAGCCGCTCCTCGACGGGCGCGTCGGCCTCCACGAAGGCGTCCAGGCGTTCCTGCTGGACGCGGAGCACGCGCGCGTACACCTCGTGCAGCAGGTCGTCCTTGGAGCCGAAGTAGTGGTAGAGCGCGCCCTTGGTGACACCGGCCGCCTCGACGATCTCCTGGACCGAGGTGCGGTCGTACCCCTGCTCGGCGAAGAGCCTGGTGGCGGCGGCCAGCAGCCGCTGCGGGACGGGCGTACCGTCTCCGTCCGTCGTCCTGGGCACTGCCGCCACCTGCCTTTCGAGAGTCACCGGCGCTCGCCGGATCGGGTTTCAGCCGTCGTGGCCGTCATGGCGGGAACGCAGTTCCCGCCGGAGGATCTTCCCACTTGCCGTCTTCGGCAGATCCGGCAGGATCTCCACCTTCCGCGGGTACTTGTAGGCGGCCAGTCTCTCCTTGCAGTACGCGGCCAGGGCGTCGGGGCCCGTATCGCTGCCGGGGCGCAGGCTGATGTAGGCCTTGACGGTCTCCCCGCGGTAGCCGTCGGGGACGCCGACGACGGCCGCCTCACGGACGGCGGGGTGCGTGTACAGGACGTCCTCGACCTCGCGCGGCCACACCTTGAAGCCGGAGGCGTTGATCATGTCCTTCTTGCGGTCGACGACGTACAGCCAGCCGGCGGGGTCCATGAAGCCGATGTCGCCGGTGCGCAGTTCGCCGTCGGGGAAGGCCTCGGCGGTGGCCTCGGGGCGCCGCCAGTAGCCGGGGACGACCTGCGGGCCGCGGACGAGGATCTCGCCCTGTTCGCCGAAGGGCACCTCCCGGCCCTGCTCGTCGACGATGCGGACGACGGTGTCGGGGCCCGGCACGCCGACGGCGAGGGTCCCGGAGACCGGGTCGACGGGTGCCTCCTGCCCCGGCGGCACGGACGCGCAGGGCGCGGTGCACTCGGTGAGCCCGTAGCCGTTGTGGATGTAGGGGCCGAAGCCCTCCCGGAACTTCTCCACCAGTGCGGGCGGCAGCGGGGCTCCGCCCGAGGAGATCATCCGGAACGACGAGAAGTGGTCGCGGGTGACGGCCGGGTGGGCGGCGAGCGCCATGAAGGCCGTCGAGGGGCCGACCGTGTAGTGCGGCCGGTGCTCGGCGAACGCGTCGAGGACGACGCCCGCCTCGAAGCGGTAGGCGAGGACGAGCGTTCCCGCGCTGTTGAGGCAGCCGGCGAGCTGGGCGACCATCCCGGTGATGTGGAAGAGCGGGGCGAGCGCGAAGTAGACGGGGGAGTCGGGCAACTCCAGCCCCGTCCGCTGCCGCTCGGCGTTGTGCATGATGTTGCCGTGCGTGTTGGTGGCGCCCTTGGGGGTTCCGCTGGTGCCCGAGGTGTAGCTGATCAGCGCGATGTCCGAGGGCCCCGGGCCGCGGCCCTGGGGTGCCTTCGCGCCCTGCCGGGCGACGGCGATCAGGTCGTCGGCGTCGCCGGCCGGGGGCAGCCGCTCGAAGTTCAGCACGCGGGTGTCGCCCCGGGTCTGCAGGTCCAGCTCGCATCCGGTGAGGACGACGCGTACCGGCGAGCCGGCGGCCGTGGCCCGCAGATACGTCTCCCAGGCGCGGTCGGAGCAGACGAGCGCGGCGGCCTCGGCGTCCCGCAGGACGTGGGCGACCTCCGCGGACTTGTACATGGGGTTGACGGGTACGACGGTCGCGCCGGCCTTCCAGGCGCCGAGCAGCGCGAGCACGAAGTGCGGGCTGTTCTGCAGCGCGATCGCGACCCGGTCGCCGGGGGCGACGCCGCGGGAGGCGAGGTGCCCGGCCACGGAGTCGCTCAGCTCGTCGGTCTCGCGGTAGCTCAGCCGCGCGTCGAAGTAGGCGAGGAACGTGCGGTCCGGGGTCGCGGCGGCGGCCCTGCGCAGGGCGTGCACGAGGGAGGGCGCCGGGTCGACGGGGGCGCGCTGGGCTTCGTTCAGGCGGGCCAGCCAGGGCTTGGCCGCGTACGGGGAGCTGGTCACCGGCCACCCGCCTCCCACTTCTGCTGGAGGTGGTTCATGTTCGTCAGCCAGCGGTCGGGGTCGGCGGCCCGCAGCTGGTAGTAGCCGGCGACCTCGGGGTGCGGCAGGATCAGGAAGCGGTCCTCCTCGATGCCCCGGAACAGGGCGTCGGCGACGGCCTCGGGTTCGATGGCGGTCGGCTGGAGGACGAGGTCGCCCGCGCTGCCGGTGGCGGCCAGCATGTCGGTGCGCACCCCCTGCGGGCAGATCGCGTGGACCTTGATCCCGCGGTGCCGGTAGGTGAGGGAGAGCCACTCGGCGAAGGCGTAGGCGCCGTGCTTGGTGACGCTGTAGGGGGCGGCGCCGACCATGGTGAGCAGTCCGGCGGCGGAGACGGTGGAGACGAAGCGTCCGGCGCCCCGCTCCAGCCAGCCGGGGATCAGTTCCCGAGCCGCGCGGACGTGCGCCATCACGTTGACGTCCCAGGCCAGTTCCCAGACCGCCGGGTCGGCGGCCTCGGTGCCGCCGGAGCCGACGCCCGCGTTGGCGCAGTAGACGTCGACGGTGCCCCCCAGCGCCTCGCGGGCCTCGGCGACGATCACGGAGGCGTCGCCGGGGACGGCGGTGCCCCCGATCTCGTCGGCGACGGCCTTCGCCTTGGCTGCGTCCAGGTCGTTGACGACGACTCTGGCTCCGCCGGCGGCGAAGCGGCGGGCCAGCGCGGCTCCGATGCCGCCTCCCGCTCCGGTGACGACCACCCCGGCGTCCTGCACGGCTTCCACCATCGGTCTCCTTCGACGCGACCCCGAATCGGCTCTGCTGCCACGCCAGACTAACCAGTCGGTATGTCGTCGCGGAAGGGGCGGCGGACGACGCGGCACGGCGCCGGTGCCGCCGGGCGGGCGAGCGGCCGGATGACGGCGGCACCGCGAGCGGCCGGGGCGGCCGCGGCGACGGCGACCGCGAGGGAGGCCGGGGCGGCCGCGCCGCCTGAGCGGGCCGGCCGGGTGACGGTGCGGCCGGACGCGTCGGCTCCGTTCCCCCCGCGCGGTCCGCGCGTTAGCGTGCGTGGTCATGCCAGCTTCCGGCGATCACGGAGGTACCACCATGGTCCGGCACGTTCTCGGCTCCGCGCGGCCAGGGGCCACCCCGCTGTCCAGACGGGGACTGCTCGGCGCCACCGCCGGGGCCACCGCCGCCGCGCTCACGGCGGGCCCGGCCGCCGCGGCCGAGGGGCACGGCCGCGGGCGGCACGGCGGCCGGCTGCGCACCGGCTTCGAGCGGCTCGCCGACGACGGCTACGCGCTGCTCGACAAGGAGCGCGTCGGCGTCGTGACGAACCCGACGGGCATCACCCGGGACGCCCGGCACATCGTCGACGTCATGCACGCCGACGAGAGGGTGGACCTGGTCGCGGTCTTCGGGCCCGAGCACGGTTTCCGCGGCACGGCGCAGGCGGGCGGCTCCGAGGGCCGCTACGACGACCCGGCGACCGGCCTGCCCGTCTACGACACGTACCTGAAGAGCGGGCAGCCGCTGGCCGACGTCTTCACCGCCTCCGGGGTCGACACGGTGGTGTTCGACATCCAGGACGTCGGCGCGCGCTTCTACACGTACATCTGGACGCTGTACGACTGCATGGAGGCGGGCGCGGCTCGCGGGCAAGCGGTTCGTCGTCCTGGACCGGCCGAACCCGGTCACCGGGCGGGCGGCGCTGGGGCCCGTCCTGCACAAGGAGTTCGCCACGTTCGTGGGGCGGCAGCCCGTCTCGCAGGCGCACGGGATGACGGTCGCCGAGCTGGCACGGCTGTTCAACGGCGAGTTCCTGCCGTCGCCGGTGCCGCTGGACACGGTGACGATGACGGGATGGCGGCGCACGGACTTCTACGACGCCTCGGGGCTGCCCTGGGTACCGCCGAGCCCGAACATGCCGACCCCGGACACCGCCCTGGTCTACGCGGGCACCTGTCTGTTCGAGGGGACGAACCTGTCGGAGGGGCGCGGGACCACCCGGCCGTTCGAACTGCTCGGCGCCGAGGGCGTCGACCACGCGTGGGCCGACGCGGCGAACCGGCTGGAGCTGCCCGGCGTGCGCTTCCGGGAGGCGTACTTCGCGCCGGTCTTCTCCAAGTTCCAGGGCAGGACGGTCGGCGGCGTGCAGCTCCACGTCCACGACCGGGCCGCGTTCGATCCGGTGCACACGGGTGTCGCCCTCCTCGTGACCGCCCGGAAGGTCTGGAGCGGCTTCGCCTGGCGCTCCGACCACTGGATCGACAAGCTGACGGGCTCCACCCTGGTGCGCACGATGATCGACGCGGGGGCGACGGCCGACGAGGTCGCCGCCGCCTGGCAGAAGGAGCTGACGGCCTTCCGCCGGACGCGGACCCGGTATCTGCTCTACCGCTGAGCGCGCGGCGGCCCGCCGGCCCCCGGGTACGGGGACCGGCGGGCCGCGTCCCGTCACCGGTGTGCCGGGAACTCCACGACCTGCTGGTACGTCGGCCGGTTCTGCCACTGGACCAGCCGGTGGGTGATGCCGCCGAGGGCCCGCTGGTTGATCGCGTCCGCGCACCACTGGTCGCCGGCCGCGCAGAGGTCGTCGCCGGGGTAGACCTCGGCGGCGGACCTGCCCGCGGCGGTGGCGAGCGTGTCCAGCAGCACGTCACGGCAGGCGTCGAGCGAGCCGCCTCCGCAGTACGTGCGGCCGAGCTTGCCGCGCACCGGATCGCCGAGCACCGAGCGCAGGTCCTTGTCGACGTAGCCCCACCAGCCGTACTGGAAGGAGGAGCCCGCGTGCGCGCCGGTCGGGCCGTGGCCCGAGGACGGCGACTCGTCGACGGAGAGCTGGCCGGTCAGCGACGACCAGAGCCCGTCGCCGAGGCCGGGCCTGAACTCCGCCTCGACCAGCGCCGGCCACCAGGCGTCCATGATCCGGACGGCGTCGGCGTGCGTGTACGTCTTCGACCCCGCCGACTTCTGGTTGCGTTCGGCGCCCGCCTTCAGCCAGGCGTCCAGCTGGTCGACGGCCTTGGCCGCGGCCGGGTCCGTGACCGGCCGGGAGCGCAGCACCCGCAGCAGCTCGGGCAGCACCTGTTCACCGCGCAGATCGGTGACCGCGGCGTCCTCCATGGCCTGCGTGAGCGACGCCCGGGTGACGCCTCCCTTCGCGACCAGGGCCTTCACCCTGCCGTCCAGGAGGTCGCCGCGGTGCACGGCGCCCATGCTGAGGTTGGCGGCGCTGTAGTCCTTGGCCTGTTTGTTGTTCCAGGAGACGTAGTAGTCCTGGTTGACGGACTGCGGGTGCTCGGCGGGCGGGGTCAGCGCCATGGTGTTGTCCGCCGGATCGAAGTCCTTCCACTCGTACGCCTTCTCGGCGCGCACCGGGAAGGTGGGGTCGACGCCCGCCGCCCGTACGGGGTTGTCGCCGCTGTTGTAGTAGGCGATGTCCTTCGAGTCCGCGTAGAACCAGTTGAAGGCGTAGCTGATGTGCTGCGCGGCCTGCTGGAACGTCGCGGCACCGGTGACGTACGACGGGTCGTTGAGCATCTGGAAGCCGACGATCGAGTCCGCCTCGTGCCGGTAGGTGGAGCGCAGTGACGCGTACGCGACGGGCTTGCCGTCGACGGTCGCGCGGTGGGTGACGATGCCGTAGTGGGTGCGGAAGACCTGCATCCGGTAGGAGCCGGCCGCGGTGGAGTCGGCGGTGGTCGGCTTCCAGGAGTTGGTCCGCTCCATCTTCTCCATGGCGGTGCAGGTGCCGTGGTAGAGGTAGTGGCCGGACCGCTTGGTGGGCGCGGAGCCGTCCGGCTCGCACAGTCGCAGGGCGTAGGTGTCGGTGATGTCCTGTGTCGCCGACGTGGCCGACCAGGCGTAGTCCTGGCCCCGGCCGAGCTGCACGTACATGCCGACGCCCGCGAAGGAGACGCCCCGCGCGCTGATGCCGGGCCCCTGGAGTTCCTGCATCATCAGCAGCTGTGGCGCGAAATAGCCGGTCTGCGGGCCGAAGACGGCCACCGGGTGGCCGCTCGCCGTGTGCTTGCCGGAGACCAGCAGCGCGTTGGACATGCCCCTCCTGCTCGCGCCCCCGCTGAACAGGTGCTCGGGGAGCACGCCGTCGTCGTGGATGCCCCGGAGCTTCTTCAGGGCCCCGCTCGCCTTCACCGGGGCGCGTGCCCCGGTCACGGCCGAGCCCGTGCGGTCGTAGACGAGCTGTTCGCGCTCGACGGAGCCGGCGTCCGGCAGGGCGGTGCCCTTGGCGTCGGCGGGCCTGCCGGCGTACGGGAAGCTGCTGCCGTCGTGGAGCGTGAGGACGGTCTCGGGGTCGTTGCGCTGCCGGAAGGACTCCCAGACCTCGGTGCCCTGCTGGACGCCGTACTTCTGCTGTGCGGCGAGCAGGGAGAGCGCGGAGTCGACCTCTCCCCCGCCGCCGTTGCCGAAGAGTCCGCCGACGACCGAGGCGAGCGCGATCATGTCGGTCACCTTGAAGGGCTCGATCTCACCGGCGTTGGTGATCGCGTCGATCTTGCCGGTGAGGACGTACTCACCGGGGAAGTAGCGGCCGTTCTTGGAGGCCACGCGGTAGGCGTTGAGGCCGTCGATGTACGCCTGGGCGTCCCGCATGGCCTGCTTGCCGCGCTCGTCCGCCTGGTTCGTCAGATAGTCGACCTGCTTCTGGAGGTCCTCCTCGGTGTACGGGGCCTGCGGCCAGAACTCCTGCTCGAGCCCCTGGTTGGCCAGGGCGCCGCCCGCGAAGGAGGTCAGCTCGCCGCGGCCGATGTGCCGGAAGAGGTCGATGAGCCACATCCGGTCCTGGCCGGCCGCGTACCCGGCGCCGAACTCGGTCCCGTAGCGCGTGCTGCCCTCGATGTGCGGGACGCCGTACTTCTTGTCGCGGGTGATCGTCACGTCGGCGCGCGGCCGGGTGACCGAGGCGACCTGGCCGGAGGGGACGCCGAAGGACGAGTCGGCGAAGTACTGGCCGAGGGTGTCGTTCGTGAGAGCGGGGTACCCGGAGGACAGCGCGTCGTAGGGGGCGAGCTGGTCGTCGGCGTGTGCGGGCTGGGAGCCGAAGACCTTGTTGGCGAGGATCTCGGCGAGCGTGGCGCTGCCGTTGGCGCCGGGCGGAAGGATGTCCGAGCACTGGCCTTGGCAGTAGTCGGCGGCGGTGGCCGACTGCCCGGTGAGCGGCTGGGCCGCGGCCTGCTGGTGCAGTGGTACCAGCAGACCGGCCGTGAGGACGAACACCGATGCGGCCTTCAGGAACCCCGCGAACCCGCGGGGAGTTCTCATTGCGTCGAGGGTGGTGCGTGGGATGCGCCGTCGCATTTCTGCTCCTCACCGACGAAGGTGACGCGGAGGTTACTGCCGGTAGTGCCGCTGTTGAAGATGAACATGCGTCACATTTTCCGCGTCGCCACACGGGGCAGACGGCGTCGAGACGACGGAACGTGGTGGACGAGCGATGAACGAGCGCGGGAGGACCGTCCGTACTGGCGGAGGGCGAGCGACCGGGCGGCCGGTGACCGGCGCGCGGCCGGACGGCGTGCGGCTGCCGTCCGGGCGGCGTACGCGGACCGGCGTCCGCTGATGGCTGTCATCCGAAATCGGATGGAGCCGAATCGCTGGTCGGCACGTCTATTCGGCGGAGTCCGTACGACGACGCCGAAGTGACCGAAGTTCAGGTGCAGGTGTGACGGAGGTGCAGGGCGATGGCCGGTTTCCGGAGTCTGGCGAGACAGGTGCGCGATCCGAGGAGCGATCTGGCACTGCGGCGCTACTCGTTGCGCAAGTGCCTTGAGCGGTTCGCCCCTTACGGGCATCGGGCGACCTGGGACCATCTGTGCTCACGGGCCGGATTCGGCCCCGAGGACCGCTCACCCGACCCGGCGCGGCTGGTGGCCGCGCTGGAGGAGCTGGAGGAGGCGCGGTCGGTCTGGCTCGCCTACGAGGTCGAGTTCGCCGAGCGCCGCCGCAAGGAGAAGCACGACGGGCTGCGCAGCCCCGGCAGCGTCGACGACTGGCACCGGCTGACGTGGGGCGGGTTCGGGGTCGCCTGGTGCGACAACCCGCGGGTCCACCCCGGCGAGCCGCTCGCGGAGGTGCTGCGCCGGCTGATCGCCGCCCTGGAGCGCGAGCCTGGTGCCGTCTGCCCGGTCTGTGCCGGGGACCGTCTCGCCTGGAAGTACGACCTGGCCCACGAGCCGTCGTCGGGCCCGGTCTGCGCGGCCTGCGGCATCGTGGTGCCGCGGCCGGTGCTGACGTCCCAGGCACTCGCGGAGTCCAAGCGCGGCCGGCTGCTCGTGTCGGCGTGAGCCGCACGTGTACGGACGGACCCGGAGGGGCGCGCTCCGCGGCTCGGCCTAGCAGTCGTAAATCGGTTCGCTCAAGCCCTTTCCACCACGGAGAGTTGGAGGCGATGAAACAGAGCTGAACACCGAGGAGTCACCGATGTCGACCCTGCGGGTCACCGCCGAGGTACTGACCGTGCACGAGCACCCGAACGCCGACGCGCTCGAACTGGCCCAGGTGGGCCTGTACCGGGCCGTCGTGGCCAAGGGCGCCTACCGTACCGGCGAGTGCGCCGTGTACATCCCGGAGCAGTCCGTGCTCCCGGCCGGGCTGATCGAGGAGCTGGGGCTGACCGGGCGTCTCGCGGGGAGCCGGTCGGACCGGGTCAAGGCGGTACGGCTGCGCGGCGAGCTGTCCCAGGGGATCGTCTGCCGGCCGGAGGCCCTCGCGGACACCGACCTGACGCGGGCGGCGGCGGAGGGCACCGACTTCGCCGAGCGGCTCGGGATCACCAAGTGGGTCCCGCCCGTCCCGCCGACGATGGACGGCGAGGTGGAGTCGGCGCCCGGGCTGCTGTCCTGGGTCGACATCGAGAACATCCAGCGGTATCCGGACGTCTTCGCGCCGGGCGAACCGGTCGTCCTCACCGAGAAGCTGCACGGTTCGGCCTGTCTGCTGACCTACCTCGCCGACGAGGACCGGGTCCATGTCTCGTCGAAGGGTTTCGGCGCCAAGTCGCTCGCCCTGAAAGAAAATCCGCGCAACCTGTACTGGCGGGCCGTGCGCGGCCACGATGTCGCCGGGGCGGCGGAGCGGCTCGCCGGACGGCTCGGCGCGCGCCGGGTCGGGATCTTCGGCGAGGTGTACGGCGCGGGCGTCCAGGACCTCTCCTACGGCGCCGACGCCCGGCGCGAGACGCTCGGGTACGCGGCCTTCGACGTCTGCGCGGAGATCGACGGCACGGTCCGCTGGCTCGACGCCCACCTCCTGCTGGACGGCGAACTGCCGCTGGTACCACGGCTGTACGAGGGCCCGTACGACGTCGAGCGGGTCCTGGAGACCGCCTCGGGCGGGGAGACGGTGTCCGGGCGCGCCCTGCATCTGCGCGAGGGCGTGGTCATCAGGCCGGCCGTCGAGCGGTACAGCCCGGTGACGGGCGGCCGAGCCATCGCGAAGGCGGTCAGCCCCGCCTACCTGACACGCAAGGGTGGCACGGAGTACGAGTGACCCGGAGCCCGGCCGCCGCCGCTCAGCGGCAGGCACCGGGCTCTTCGCCACCGCCCCGGCCCGCACCCGCGCCGTCGCCACGGCCCGCACCCGCGCCGTCACCCCGTCCCGCACCCGCGCGGTCGCCACGGCCCGTGTTCCCGCGCTCGACCAGGAGCCGCGAGCCGGTCAGACGGCCGCCGAAGACGTCGTCGGGGTTGGACAGCACACAGGTCTCCAGGGAGAGGCAGCCGCAGCCGATGCAGTCCGTCAGGTGGTCGCGCAGGCGGCCCAGCCGGGTGATGCGCTCGTCGAGCTCGGACCGCCACGCCTCCGAGAGCCGGGCCCAGTCCTCCCGGGTGGGCGTCCGTTCCTCGGGGAGTTCGGCGAGCGCCTCGCGGATCGTGGCGAGCGGGATGCCGACCCGCTGGGCGGCCCGCACGAACGCGACGCGGCGCAGCGTGTCGCGGTGGTAGCGGCGCTGGTTGCCCGCGGTGCGGCGGCTGCTGATCAGGCCCTTGGACTCGTAGAAGTGGAGGGCGGAGACCGCCGCGCCGCTACGGGCGGACAGCTGGCCGACCGTGAGTTCATGGATCTTCTCGGGGATCTGGGGCACCCCTCGAACCCTACCCACCGCCGTCACCCGCCCGGCCGTTGACATGAGCCGCGACCCCGACCATGCTAAGCAGTCGCTTAGACATTGACACGCGGGAGGCCGGGAACATGGCAGAGCCGAGGATCTTCACGTCCGCCGAGGAGCTCGTGGCGGCGGTGGGCGAGCAGTTGGGCCACAGCGACTGGCTGGAGATCGACCAGAAGCGGATCGACCTCTTCGCGGACGCCACGGGCGACCACCAGTGGATCCACGTGGACCCGGAGAAGGCCGCCGCGGGGCCCTTCGGCACGACCATCGCCCACGGCTATCTGACCCTGTCTCTGCTGCCGGCGCTCGTCCCCCAGGTGCTGCGGGTCGAGGGCATGAAGATGGGCGTCAACTACGGCAGCAACAAGGTGCGCTTCCCCGCGCCGGTGCCGGTGGGCTCGCGGCTGCGCGCCACCGCCGTGCTCACGGACGTCACCGAGGCGGGCGGCGGCGTCCAGGTCACGGCGGCGGTGACGGTCGAGCGGGAGGGCGGCGACAAGCCCGTGTGCGTGGCGGAGTCGGTCTCCCGGTACTACTTCTGAGCCGGTGGGCCGACCCGGCGGTACTACCTCGCCCCCACCATCCGCAGGACGAGGTCGGCGTAGAGTTCGCCGACCTCGTCGGGCGTGCGGGGGCCGTTCACGTTGAACCAGCGCGCCACGTCGATGCAGAGCGAGAGCACGGCGAGCGTGGTGCCCGGTACGTCGGGCACGTCGAAGTCACCGGCGGCGACCCCGTCCTGGATGATGCCGCGCACCTCGGCGTCGACCTGGCGGCGCAGCGCGAGGATCTCGGCGCGGGCGTCCGGGCCGAGCGAGTCCAGCTCGTACTGGACGACCCGGGCGGTGGTCCGGCCGCCGGCGTGCCAGCGGACGAAGGAGCTCACCGCGTCGGCGAGGCGCTCGGCGGCGGTGCCCTCACGGCCCGCCGCCGTCCGCAGGATCTCGACGGCCTTCTCGTGGCCGATCCTGCTGATCCGGTGGAGCAGCTCTTCCTTGGTCTTGTAGTGGATGTAGAGCGCCGCCGGGCTCATGCCCGCGCGGCCCGCGATGTCCCGCGTCGTCGTCGCGTGGTAGCCGCGCTCGGCGAAGGCCTCCACGGCGGCGATCAGCAAGCGCCGCGCCGCGTCCGGGGTGACCTCGCCCCACGGCTGCGCGTCGCCGCCCGCCGTCTCCTCCGCCGTACCCATCACTCGCCCCTTCCCGTGCCAGGACGCACACCATACCCCTGCGCATGAGCAGGCGCTTAGGGCCCGTCCGGCCCGGGGCGTAGCCGGGAGGCACAGGTCAGGGCGTCTTGTAGGGGTCGTACTCGGCGAGCATCTTGTCGAGTCTCGCCTGATCCACCCGGCTGACGATCTGCCCGACCTCCTGTCGGTCGCGGATGACCTTGGCGAGGGTGAAGGCGGACGTGACCAGGTACAGCACGGCGATCGCGAGGAAGGCGCGGACCCAGGCGTCCGTGTGCAGGTTGTAGATGCCGAGCGAGGTGGCCGCCATCGCCACGCCGAAGGACGCGACCGCCTGGCCGTAGAAGGCCGTCGTGGACTGCTGCTTGACCGGTGTGTCACTCATGCCGCCAGCATCGGCCGGCGCGGGCGCGGGCACATCCGCCGCGCTACTCAGTCCGGTACTCAGATGCCCGCCGTTCCCCGCGCGGGCGCGTGCCCGCGCGGCGCCGGGCGGCGTCGTTCAGAACGCCGACACCCCGGTCAGCGCGCGCCCGATGACCAGCTTCTGGATCTGGCTGGTGCCTTCGTAGAGGGTCATCACGCGGGCGTCGCGCAGCAGTTTGCCGACCGGGTACTCGTCGATGTAGCCGTAACCCCCGAAGACCTGGAGGGCGTTGTTCGCGGCGCGCACGGCCGCCTCCGAGGCGAACAGCTTGGCCGTGGAGGACTCGGTCGCGAAGGGCTCCTGGCGGTCGACGAGGTCGGCGACGCGCCAGGTGAGCAGCCGGGCCGCGTCCACGTCGACCGCGATGTCGCTGATCAGCTCCTGGACGAGCTGGTGGCGGGCGATGACCTTGCCGAACTGCTCCCGCTCGGTCGCGTACCGCACGGCGGCGTCCAGCGCGGCCTGGGCGATGCCGACGCAGCCCGCCGCCACCGACATCCGGCCCTTGGCGAGCGCGGACATGGCGACGGAGAACCCCTTGCCCTCGGGGGCGAGCATGGCGCTCGCGGGCACGCGCACGTCCTCGAGGACCAGCTCGGCGGTGGCCTGCCCGCGCAGCCCGAGCTTGCCGTGGACGGTGCGGCGGGTCAGTCCGGGGCTGTCGGCGGGCACCAGGAACGCCGAGACGCCCTTGTGTCCGGGGGCGTCGGTGGACCGGGCGAAGAGCAGCACGACGTCGGCCCACGTGCCGTTGGTGATGAACATCTTCGTGCCGTTGATGACGTAGTCCCCGCCGTCGCGGACCGCGCGGGTGGCGAGACTGCCCGCGTCCGACCCCGTGCCGGGCTCGGTGAGGCCGAAGCAGCCCACGTACTCGCCCGAGGTGAGCCCCGGCAGCCAGCGCCGCTTCTGCTCCTCGCTCCCCCAGGACGCGACGGTCTTGGCGACGAGGCCGAGGGAGACGGAGACGATGCCGCGCACGGAGGAGTCACCCCGCCCCAGCTCCTCGGTGACCAGGCAGTACGCGAGGTGGTCGCCGCCGCTGCCGCCGTACTCCTCGTCGACGGTGAGCCCGAGGAAGCCGACCTCGCCGAGCTTCTTCACGATCGAACGGTCGACGGCCTCGGCGCGGTCCCATGCGACGGCGTGCGGGGTTATCTCGCGGTCCACGAAGTCCTTGGCGAGCCGGCGGACGGCCGTCTGCTCCTCGCTGAGCTCCAGGTTCATGACGAGTCACCCCATTCGCTGCGCGGAGGGAAAACCGCACATTTAAATTAGCACTGCTAGTTTCAGTGGGCAGCCCTACTATGTGCGCCATGGCCCGACCGCGCAAGCCCCTCCTGAGCACCGACCGCATCGTCGAGACGGCCCGGGCCCTGGTGGACGCCGAGGGACTCGCGGCCGTCTCGACGCGCCGGCTCGCGGCCGAGCTGGGGGTCAGCGGGCCCTCCCTCTACAACCACTTCCGCACCAAGGACCAGATCCTGGAGGCCGTGGCGGACTCGGTCAGCGCGCAGGTCGACCTGTCGATGTTCGAGGACGGCCGCGCGTGGCGTACGGCCCTGCACGACTGGGCCGTCTCCTACCGGGCGGCGCTGCGCGACCACCCCAACATCGTGCCGGTCCTCGCCCGCGGGCCCGGCCGCCGGCCGGCCGGACTGCGGCTCGCCGACGCGGTGTTCGGCGCGATGGTCGACGCGGGGTGGCCGCCGGCGCAGGCGACCTCCATCGGGGCGCTGATGCGGTACTTCATCATGGGCTCCGCGCTCGGCTCGTTCGCCGGGGGCTTCGTGGACGACGTGGACGCGTACGACCCGGCCGACTACCCGCACCTCGGGCAGGCGCACCGCCTCGCCGAACAGCAGGAGAAGATCGACGAGCGCGCCTTCGAGACGGGACTGCGGGCGCTTCTGGACGGACTGACCCAGCAGTACGAGCAGGTGTCCCGGCTGCCGTGAGGCGCGACGGGCGCCCGGCCACGCCGCCTTCGGGGCGGCGGGGGTCCGGCAGCGGGCCCGGAGGCGACCCTTCGGTCCCGGCCGAACCGTCCGTGTCCCATGCTGGGGGCATGACCACACGACCCACCCGGCGCCCGGCGGTGAGCGGACCGGCCGCGCGGCTGGCCGGGCTCGCCGCGCTGATCGCCGACGAGACGCGCGCCGCGTTCCTGCTCGCGCTGCTCGACGGGCGGGCGTGGACGGCGGGCGAGCTGGCCCGGCACGCGGGGGTCGCCGCCTCCACCGCCAGCGAGCACCTCGGCAGACTCGTCGCCGGCGGTCTCCTCACGGAGGAACGGCAGGGGCGCCACCGGTACGTGCGCCTCGCCGGTCCCCGGGCCGCGCAGCTCGTGGAGGACCTGTCCGCCCACGTCACGGGGGCCGGCCCGGCCGGCGAGGCGGATCGCCCCCGCACCCTGCGGGAGTCGGGCGCCCGCTCCGCCATGGCGCGCGGCCGCACCTGCTACGACCACCTCGCGGGACGCCTCGGCATCGCGGTCACCGACGCCCTGACCGCCCGGGGGCTGCTGCGCCAGGACACCGGCTTCGCGCTCACCGACGACGGCCTGCGCTGGTTCGGCGCCGTGGGCATCGGCCTGGAACGCTCCGGGCGGCGCCCGCTGACCCGCGCCTGCCTCGACTGGACCGAGCGCCGGCCCCACCTCGCGGGCGTCGCCGGGGCGGCCCTGTGCCGGCACGCCCTGGACGCGCGCTGGTGCGTGCGCGTCGGCTCGGAGCGGGCCGTGAAGGTCACCCCCGAGGGCGAGAGCGCGCTCCTGGAACTCCTGGGTATCGCCCCGGCGGCACTGCGCTGACCGGCCTCCACCCGTCCACCCCCGTCCACCCCGCCCCACCCAGCGTCTGGAGCAAGATGTCGTCCCCCTCGCCCGCGTCCGCGTCCGCGTCCGCCCGCCGTACGGAACTGCTGGCCGCCGCGGCGGCCACGGTCACCGTCGTCCTGTGGGCCTCGGCCTTCGTCTCGATCCGCAGCGCGGGGGCCGCGTACGCGCCCGGCGCGCTGGCCCTCGGGCGGCTGCTCGCCGGAGCCCTCGCGCTGGCCGTCCTGTGCCTCGTGCGCCGGGAGGGCCTGCCGCCGCGCCCGGCGTGGCGCGGGATCGCGATATCCGGGGTCCTCTGGTTCGGCTTCTACATGGTGGCGCTCAACTGGGGGGAGCAGCAGGTGGACGCCGGAACGGCGGCGCTCGTCGTGAACATCGGCCCGATCCTGATCGCCCTGCTCGGCTCCCGGCTGCTCGGTGACGCGATGCCGCCCCGGCTGCTGGCGGGCATGGGGGTCTCCTTCGCCGGCGCGGTCGCGGTGGGCCTGTCCATGTCCGGCGGGGGCGGCTCGTCGGTGCTCGGAGTCGTCCTGTGCCTGCTCGCCGCCGCCGCCTACGCCGCCGGTGTGGTCGCGCAGAAGCCCGCGCTGGGCCGGGCGACCCCGTTGCAGGTGACCACGTTCGGCTGCCTGATCGGTGCCCTGGCCTGTCTGCCGTTCGCGGGGCAGCTCGTGCACGACGCCGCCGCGGCGCCCGTCCGGGCCACCCTGAACATGGTCTACCTGGGGATCTTCCCGACCGCCCTGGCGTTCACGACCTGGGCGTACGCCCTCGCGCGGACGACGGCGAGCCGGATGGGCGCGACGACGTACGCCGTGCCCGCGCTGGTCGTCCTGATGTCCTGGCTGGCCCTCGACGAGGTGCCGGGGCCGCTGACCCTGGCGGGCGGAGCGCTGTGCCTGGCGGGCGTGGCGGTGTCCCGCTCCCGGCCGCGCGCCCGCTCGGCGGCGGCCCCCGCGCCGGTCGCGGGACCGGCGCGGGTCACCGGGTCGGCGCCGGTCACCGGGCCCACGGTGGCCACCGGGCCCACGGTGGCCACGGAACCCCGGCCGGAGGCCGGGCACGAGCGGGCCTGAGCGGGCCTGAGCGGGCCTGAGCGGGCCTGAGCGGGCGGGCGTACAGGCCGGGCCGGAACGGGCCCGCAACGGGCCGGGCGCGCGAGAGCCCGGCGCCGCTCCCTGATCAGGCCGGACCAAGGAGCGGCGCCGCCTGATCCGGCCTGATCCGGACGGAAGACCCTAGAAGACCACCAGCGCCCGTCCGCCCTTGCCCGCGATCATGTTGTCGAACGCGGCCGGGATGCCGTCGAGGCCGATCCGCTCGGTGACCAGGGCGCCGAGGTCGAGGCGGCCGGCCCGGACGTGACCGGCGAGCACCGGCAGGTCCCTCGCCGGGTCCGAGTTGCCGTAGACGCAGCCCGAGAGGGTCCTTCCCCAGTGGAAGATCTCCAGCGCGTTGAAGGTGACCTGCTGGTCCTTGCCGCCGATGCCGACGACCGTGGTGCGCCCGCCGCGCCGGGTGGACTCCCAGGCGGTGCGGATGGTCACGGCGCGGCCCACGCACTCCACGGCCACGTCGACGCCCTGCCTGCCGGTGAGGGCACGGATGTCCCGGGCGGTGGTGTCGGAGGCCGTCACGTAGTCGGTGGCCCCGGCGTCACGGGCGAGGGACTCCTTCTCCGGGGAGACGTCCACGGCGACGATCTTCGAGGCGCCCGCGATCCGGGCGGCCTGCAGGGTCGCGAGGCCGACCCCGCCGACCCCGAAGACTGCGACGGTCTCGCCCTCCCGGACACGGGCGGAGTGGTGGACGGCCCCGTACCCGGTGAGCACCGCGCAGCCCAGGAGGGCCGCGTCGGTGAGCGGCACCCCGTCCGGTACGGGCAGGACGCAGGCGGCGGCCACGACGGTCTCCTCGGCGAACGCCGCGACGTTCAGGCCGGGGTGCAGGTCCGTCCCGTCGGCCCGGCGCGCGTACACGTTCCCGGCGCCGGTGAGCGCGTCGGCGCACAGCCAGACCTCGCCGAGCGAGCAGGCGTGGCACACCCCGCAGGACGGCGCCCAGTTGAGGCAGACGCCGTCGCCGGGGGCGACGTGGGTGACCCCCTCGCCGACGGAGACGACGGTGCCGGCGCCCTCGTGGCCGAGGACCGCGGGGACCGGCACCCTCATGGTGCCGTCGGACAGGGAGAGGTCGGAGTGGCAGACCCCGGCGGCGGCGAGCTTGACGCGCACCTGCCCGGGTCCCGGCTCCGGCAGATCGATCTCGGTGATCTCCAGCGGAGCACCTACGGCGGGCAGTACGACGGCGCGGACCATGGTGCGCGGAACTCCTCGGAATCCAGGAAACGGGGACGGCGGGCGGACCGGGGCGAAGTGCCCGGGAAACGAAGCGGCCTAGAACTGGAGGGACTTGGTCTGGAGGTATTCGGACAGGCCGTGGGCGCCCAGTTCGCGTCCGACGCCCGACTGCTTGTACCCGCCGAACGGGGCGAGGGGGTTGAACCGGCCTCCGTTGATGTCGACCTGCCCGGTGTCGAGGCTGCGGGCGAACGCGACGGCCTCGGCGTCGTCGGCCGCCCAGACGGCCCCGGCGAGGCCGTAGACCGTGCCGTTGGCGATGCGCAGGGCGTCGTCCTCGTCCTCGTACCGGATGATCGTGAGGACCGGTCCGAAGATCTCCTCCTGGGCGACGGTCATCTCGGGCGTGACGTCGGCGAAGACGGTCGGCGCGACGTAGTAGCCCTGGGCGCGCGGGGCCTCGGGACCGCCCGCGACGAGCCGGGCGCCCTCCGCGACGCCCTTCTCGATGTATCCGAGGACGCGCCGCTGCTGCTTGGCGTTGACGACGGGACCGATGCGGTCCGCGTACTTGGCGGCGGCCGCCGCCGCCAGCTCGACCGCCTCCTCGTACCGGGAGGTGTGGACGAGCATCCGGGTCCACGCGCTGCACGTCTGACCGGAGTTGGTCATGACGTTGGCGACGCCGACGCCGACGGCCCGGGCGAGGTCGGCGCCCGGCAGGATGACGTTGGCGGACTTGCCGCCGAGTTCGAGGGCGACCCGCTTGACGGCGGCGCCGGCGATCGCGCCGATCTTCCGGCCGACGGCCGTGGAACCGGTGAAGGAGACCAGGTCGACGCCGGCGTGCTCGGCGAGCGCCTGGCCCGCGACCGGGCCGAGTCCGGTGACGAGGTTGAAGACCCCGGCCGGAATGCCCGCCTCGGCCACGGCCTCGGCGAAGAGCTGGGCGGTCAGTGGGGTGTCCTCGGCGGGCTTGAGGACCACGGTGCAGCCCGCGGCCAGCGCGGGGGCGACCTTGGCGACGATCTGGTGCAGCGGGTAGTTCCAGGGCGTGATCGCGCCGACGACGCCGACCGGCTCGTGGTGGACGGTCGAGTTCCCGACCTTCTCCTCGAAGGCGTACGTGGCCGCCAGCTCCGCGTACGAACCGGCCACCATGACGGGGACACCGGCGTGCACCGCCTGGGACAGCGGCAGCGGTGAGCCCAGCTCGGCCGTGACGGTCTCGGCGATCTCGTCCTTGCGGGCCACCAGGACGTCGCGGAGGGCGCCGATCAGCGCGGCCCGTCCGGCGGGCGGGGTGGCGGCCCAGGCCGGGAGGGCGGCGCGGGCGGCGCGCACGGCGGCGTCGACGTCCTCGACGGTGCCCGCCGGGACCCGGCCCACCACCTGCTCGTCCGCCGGGTTCACGACCTCGATCGTGTCGTGGCCGGCGGCGGGGCGCCAGGCCCCGTCGATGTACAGGGCGTCATGTGCCTTCATGGTGCTCCTCCTGGGGGCCGCGTGGTCCGCACCCTAAACTAGCGATGATAGTTTTGCGGCGCCAGAGGACACCCCCGCTCCCCCACGTCCACCGGCCGCCCGCCCACGCGTCCCGCGCCCCGCTCCCGGTGCGCCCTCTTCACTCCTCCAGTTCCGGCAGGTGGTCCGGCGCCGGGCAGATCCGCTCGCCGTGCTGGTCGAAGACGAAGAGATGGGCGATGTCGACGAGCAGCGGGACCTGCATGCCCTCGCGCAGCATGATGTCGGGCGTGGTGCGCACCACGAGGTCGCCGGGCAGGATGGCCTCGGCGGGCGCCCGGCCCATGACCTCGGCCCTTTCGTCGGCGGGGTGCTCCATGACCGCCCACGGCTCCGGCGCGCAGTGCGCCGGCCCGCTCCTTCAGCCGGTTCAGGACGGTGCCCTCACGGCGCCTGCGCCGCACCGGCGCGGCCGGGCGCGGCGCCTCCAGGTCGGGTACGACGGCGGGCTGGGAGCCCGTGTTGAAATGGACGAGGACCTCGTGCCCCTGGAACTCGACGTGCTCGACCAGGCCGCTGATGGCCACCTCGCCGGGCCGGGCGGAGGAGGGCTTGGCGATCCTGACGGCCTCGGAGCGCAGCCCCACGATGACCTCGCGGCCCTGCTGCACGCGCAGCAACTGGTGGTCCAGGGACAGGGGTTCGGGCAGCCGGAGGAACTGCTTGCCGAGGCTGATGGTCATCGCCCCGTCGAGCGGCGCGCGGACGAGCCCGCGCAGCAGGTTGATCCGCGGGGTGCCGATGAAGGCGGCGACGAAGACGTTCGCGGGCAGCGCGTAGACGGTGCGCGGGGTGGCGAGCTGCTGCAGCACGCCGCCGCGCAGCACGGCGACCCGGTCGCCCAGCGACATCGCCTCGGCCTGGTCGTGGGTGACGTACACGGTGGTGACGCCGAGGTCCCGGGTGAGCTTGGCGATCTCGGCCCGCAGGTGGTTGCGGAGCTTGGCGTCGAGATTGGACAGCGGCTCGTCCATCAGGAAGGCCGACGGATGGCGGGCTATCGCGCGGCCCATGGCGACGCGCTGGCGTTCGCCGCCGGAGAGCTGGCTGGGGAAGCGGTCCAGCAGATCCTCGATGCCGAGCATCCGGGCGGTGGCGTCCACCCGGGGGCGGGGGTCCGCGCCGGGCGCCTCGATGCGCAGCGGGAAGCCGATGTTGTCGCGGCTGGTCATGCTCGGGTAGAGGGCGAAGTTCTGGAAGACCATCGCCATGTCGCGGGCGGAGGGCGGCAGGTCGTTGGCGTACTCGCCGTCCAGCCGCAGCTCGCCCTCGCTGATCTCCTCCAGTCCCGCGATCATGCGGAGCACGGTGGACTTGCCGCAGCCGGACGGTCCGAGCAGGACCAGGAACTCGCCGGGCCTCACGTCGAGCGACAGGCGCTCGATCACGCGGTGGCCTCGCGTGTAGGCCTTGCTGACGTGGTGCAGGGAGATGGCGCGTGTCATGAGGGGTGCCCCCCGAGGGCTCACAGGGCGCTGGCGCTCCGCGGTCGGATGTCCCGCACGGGTCGTACGGGCCGTAGAGTCACGGAAGTTAACGGACCGCGCATGCCCGGGGGAAGACGCGCGGCGTGATCCGGACGGTCCGGTTCGCCGCGAGGGGAAGCGGACGTCTCTCCACCGGAAAAGCGGACGCATGCGTTCAGCGCCGTTCGGGCACGTCAGGGCCGATCCCCCGCGCGGACACCGTCACATCACGCCCGTACGCAAGCCCACTTCACGCCCTTTCCGTTCCGGAGGTTCATCAGCCACCGTGTGCCGGACGGCCCGGCTCCCGCGTCGCCGTCAGATGGGCGAAGACCACGACATTGCTCGCGTAGCCCGTCTTCCGGTCGTAGGCGCCGCCGCAGGTGATCAGGCGCAACTCCGGGCGGTCGCTGGGCCCGTACACCTCCTTGTCGGGGAAGTGGGCCTTGTCGTACGTCCGGACGGCGTCGACGGTGTAGACGGCGGTCCGCCCGTCGGCGCGCCGGACCTCGACCGGGCGGCCGGGCGGAAGCTGGCCGAGGGCCGCGAAGACGGCGGGCCCCGTTCTGGTGTCGCGGTGGCCGACGACGATCGCCGTGCCCTTCTCACCGGGTGCCGGACCGTCCTTGTACCAGCCGACGAGCCGGGGCTTGTCGACCGGCGGGGTGGCCAGTTGCCGGTCACGGCCGAGCCCGATCACGACCACCGGTGCCTTGATGCCCAGGTGTGGGATACGCAGGACGGTGGCCCGGGACCGCGGCAGCGGCCGGGGCGGCGGTCCGGGAGCGGGGCGGGCGGGCGCGGCGCCGTGCGCCGGGGCGGGCGCGCCGCCCCGCGCGTCGGCCCCGGGCCGGTCCGGCGCGGGGGCGCCGTGGCCGGCGACGGCCGGGTGGACCGGCGCGTCGTTGTGGGCGATCCGGACGCCGACCGCCACCAGGACGATCGCGAGCACGAACGTCCTGGCGAGGCGGTAGGCGCGGGTGCGGCGCCAGGGCCTGCGGCGGCGTCTACGCGGCGCCATCGGGCCGGCGGCGGATCAGCCGGAGGTACGCGACGCCGCCGCCCACGACCAGCCCGACGGTCGCCGTCGCGGCGAGCGGTGAGAACCCTCCCGTCATGTGGGCGAGTCCGCCGCCGCCGGCGTGGACGCCGCCCCGGGGGCCCTCCTCGCCGCCGCCCTGCTCGGACCGGCCGCCGCCCTGCGAGTCGTTGCCCCGGTCGCCGCCCTGCGGGTCGTTGCCGTCCCGCTCGCCGTGCCCGCCCTCGCGCTCGCCCTCGCGGCACTCGACCCGGAAGATCTTCTCCGTCTGGGGGATGCCGACGCCCGCGACGGTCCAGGTGAGCTTGTACTGACCCTCGGCCAGGGCGAGCGGTTCGGTGTGGCCGACGCCCGCCGCGAGGGTGAGGGTCCCGGAGAGCGTCGGGGTGTTGGGCAGCGGAGGCTGGGCCACGATCGTGTACGTGGTGCTCCCCGCCCCGTCGAAGTTGGTCGCGTCGAGGTAGAACCGGCAGACCCTGGCGTCGTCCCTGGGCACGCCGACCGGGGTGCCCACGCGGTGGATCCTGAGGTCGCCTCCGTCCCCGGGGGCGGCGAAGGCCGCCGGCGCGCCGATCCAGGCGGTGCCGGCGACCGTGAGCCCCGCCAGGACGGCGGCCGCGCCGACGCGCGCTCCGACAGGGCGGGAGAGTGGCGTGGTAGGCATGTGCATGTCCTCCGAGTCAGACGATTTTCATACAAATCGCTCTTTCACCTGACTCTCTTTCACGTCTCCTCGCCCGCCACGCGCGCCTCGCCGGACGGGTCGTCGGATATCGCCCCTCCGGCCCAACCGGATCGGGGTGCGTGCGGCGACCCGCCCGGCGCGGAGCCCCGTCACGGCGCCGGACGCACACCCTCCCGGCCCTCCGGGACCCGTCCGGCCGGCGCCGGGGAGCGCAGCGCCACCCCCGCGGCGACCAGCAGCAGCGCGCCGAGCATGACGAAGGGCGCCGCCACCCCGGCCACCCCGGCGACCAGGCCGGCGCCGGCCGGAGCGGCCACCTGGCCCACCCGGTTGCCGGTCAGCCGCAGGGCGAGCGCGGTGGAGCGGGCGTCGTCGGGCGCGGCCTGGACGACGGTCGTCATGGACAGCGGCTGGCCGACGCCGAGACAGAAACCGAGTGCGGCGAGCATCACGGCGAAGGCCCCGACGGGGACGGGCAGCGCGATCCAGGCGCACAGCAGCGCGGCCGGCAGACAGGTCGCGGTGAGCAGCCCGGCCCGCCCGAGCCGCCGCAGCATCGGCGCCATCACCAGCCGGCAGGCGATGGTCGGCGCGGCCCGCAGGCTCAGCAGCAGCCCGATCACGATGGGCGCGATACCCCGGTGCTCGCCGACGACGGGCAGGTACGCCGTGAGGACGTCCGTCGCCGACAGCACGGCGAGGCTGATGAAGATGCCCGCGGGCACGCCACGGGTGCGCAGGATGCGGTGGGCCGGGACACGGCCGCCGCGCACGGCGCGGGACGTGGACGGGAGCGGGCGTTCGATCCGCCACAGCGAGCCGGCGGAGGCCGCCGCGAGGACGCCCGCGACGAGCAGGGCCGGCGCGCCGGCGCGGGCCGTGCCGGGGCCCCCGACGAGGGCTCCCGCGGCGATCGGCCCGACGAGCTGGCCGAGGGAGGCGCCGATGGTGAAGTGGCCGAAGTCGCGGTCCTGTTCGCGCGGGTCGGACCGGCGGGCGACGATCGACTGCGCGCCGATGACGAAGCACAGGTGCCCGAGGCCCATCACCCCGCTCCAGGCCGCCATCGCGGGCAGGGAGCCGGCGACGCCGCTCAGGGCGCAGCCGCCGGCGATGAGGACGACGCCGGCGTACAGCAGCGGGACACAGCGGCCGCGGTCGGTCCTGCGGCCGAGCGGCACGGCGGCCAGCAGCGGGAGCAGGGCGTAGACACCGGCGACGACGCCGACCGCCCGCTCGTCCGCGCCCAGCGCGAGGGCCCGGTAGGAGACGGCGGGCCGCGCCATCGACACCGCCCCCTGAGCGAGGGCGAAGGCGATGACGAGGCGCAGCAGCCAGCTCCTGCCGGGCCGTTCGTCATGGGTGGCGCCGGACATCAGATGGTGCCGAAGAGGATCCCGGCCCCGAGCACCACCAGCGAGACCAGCGCCGCCCACTTGACGACGAACCTGGTGTGGTCGCCGAACTCGACCTTGGCCATGCCGACCAGCACGTACACGGCGGGGACCAGCGGGCTGGACATGTGCAGGGGCTGGCCGACGAGCGAGGCGCGGGCGATCTCCAGCGAGGAGACGCCGTGGGCGTGGCCGGCCTCGGCGAGGACCGGGAGGATGCCGAAGTAGAAACCGTCGTTGGACATGAAGTACGTGAGCGGGATGCTCAGGACGCCGGTGACGAAGGCCATGTGCGGGCCCAGGCCGTCGGGGATGTCGGCGACCAGCCACTCGGCCATGTGGTCGACCATGCCGGTGCCCTGGAGGACTCCGGTGAAGACGGCGGCGGCGAAGACCATGCCGGAGACGTTGAGGACGTTCTCGGCGTGGGCGCCGATGCGGGCCTTCTGGTCGGGCATGTGGGGGAAGTTGACGGTGAGCGCGAGGGCGGCGCTGAGCAGGAACAGCACCGGGATCGGCAGCCACTCCATGATCATGGCGGTGAGCAGGGCCACGGTGAGGGCCGCGTTGAACCAGTACAGCCGGGGGCGCAGGGTGGCGCGGTGCGGGTCGAGGCCCTGGAAGCCGCCGTCGGCCTCGTCGTCGCCCGCCTCCGGGCCGGCGTCCGGGCCCGGACCGGAGCCCGCGGCCGCGCCGGTGCCCGGACCGCCCGTGCCCGCCGGGACCTTGCCGGCTGCGCCCTTGCCCGCGGCTCCCGTGCCCATGACTCCCGCGCCCGCGGCGGAGGCGCTCTCGCCCGCGCCGACGAGGACCGTCCCGGTCTCCTCCGGCCGCAGCGCCTCGTCCAGCGTCAGCGTGCCGAGCCGCTTGCGCTCCCGGCGGCCGAGGACGTAGGCGAGGACGAGGACGCCGAGCAGGCCGACGGCGAGTGCGGGGACCATCGGAACGAAGATGTCGCTCGCGTCCAGCTTCAGCGCGGTCGCGGCGCGGGCGGTCGGGCCGCCCCACGGCAGGGTGTTCATCACGCCGTTGGCCATCGCGGCGACGCCCGTCATCACGACGAGGCTCATCCTCAGGCGCTTGTACAGCGGATACATCGCCGAGACGGTGATCATGAAGGTGGTCGAGCCGTCGCCGTCGAGGGAGACGATCGCCGCGAGCAGCGCCGTGCCGACGACGACGCGCAGCGGGTCGGCCTTGCAGAAGCGCAGGATGGCCCGGACGATCGGGTCGAACAGACCGACGTCGATCATCACGCCGAAGTAGACGATCGCGAACATCAGCATCGCCGCTGTGGGCGCGAGGTCGGTGACGCCGTCGATGACGTAGTCGCCGAGCCGGGCGCCCTTTCCGACGAACACGCAGAAGAGCGCGGGGATCAGCACGAGTGCCGCGATCGGCGACATCTTCTTCAGCATGATCAGGACCAGGAAGGTCGCGATCATGGCGAAGCCGAGGATGGTCAGCATGGATGGGTACCTAACGTTCGCCCTTGAACAGCCACCGGGGACGGCGGTTGCGGGCGACGTTAGGGCGGCGCCGCGAGCGTTAACAAGACGTTGACACGTGAGCAATAAGCGCAAAAGTCCAGGTCACAGCCGTGCGCTCGGGCGAGCCGGGTCTCAGGTCGCCGGGTCTCAGGTCGCCGGGACCGGCTCCAGTTCCACCGGTACGCCGTTGAGGACGGCGTTGCCCGAGAGCGGGTCGAGGAGGCTGCCGTCGAGGAGCTGGTTGACGTTGACGCCGGGGTCCAGGGCGGCGTGGCCCGTGCGGGTGCCGGGCCGGTCGTGGCCCCAGCCGTGCGGCAGGCTCACCACTCCGCGCCGCACGGCGTCCGTCACCTCGGCGGTGGCGGTCACCGCTCCCCCGGCGCCCCTGACCCGCACCGGCGCCCCGTCGGCGATCCCGAGAGGCCCGGCGTCCTCGGGGTGGACGTGCAGGGTGCAGCGGTTGCTGCCGCCGGTGAGGGAGGGCACGTTGTGCAGCCAGCTGTTGTTGGACCGCAGATGGCGCCGGCCGATCAGGACCAGGCCCTCGGGCCGCTCGTGGAGCGCGGCGCGCAGCCTCGGCAGGTCGGCGGCGATCGGCTCGGGCAGCAGTTCGACGCGGCCGCTGCGGGTCCTCAGGGGCTGCGGCAGGCGGGGGCCGAGAGGGCCGAGGTCGATCCCGTGCGGATGGTCGAGCAGCTTCGCCAGGCTCAGCCCGTCGGGCCGGGCGCCGAAACCGTCCCCGTACGGACCGAGGCGCAGCATCATGTCGAGCCGCCGCTCGGGGCCGTCGTCGCCGGTGAGGGCGGCGGCGAGCTCGCGCGGGTCGCGGCCGTGCACCGGGGAGTGCGGTTCGGTGACGGCCCTGCCGAGGGTGGAGTCGACGACCATCGCGTCGACGGCGGCGGGATCGGCTCCGTGGCGTCCGGTGGCGGCGAGGACGAGCCGGGCGAGGATCTCCGTCTCGGCCATCCGGCCCGGCTCCAGCGGGACGGCAGCGCGGGTGTGGCGGACCTGGTTGCGCACGGCGAGGGCGTTGAAGGCGAAGTCGTGGTGCGGGGCCTGCGAGGGCGGCGGCGGGGGCAGCACGACGTCCGCGTGGCGCGACGTCTCGCCCAGGTACGGGTCGACGCTGACCATGAAGTCCAGTGAGCCGAGGGCCTTGTCGAGCCGGTCGCCGTCCGGGGCGGAGAGGACGGGGTTGGCGGCGACGGTGACGACCGCGCGGACCGGGGTCCCCTCGTCCGTGGCGGTGTCGATCTCCTCGGCCAGCGCCGACAGCGGCAGCTCCCCCTTGGCCTCGGGGTGCCCGCTCACCCTGCTGCGCCAGCGTCCGAGCGCGAATCCGCGGCCGGGGCCGGCGGGCCGGGGTGTGCGGTCGGTGGCGGCCAGCGGGAAGAGGGCCCCGCCGGGGCGGTCGAGATTGCCGGTGAGGGTGTTGAGGACGTCGACGAGCCAGCTCGCCAGGGTGCCGTGCGGGACGGTGCAGCTGCCGATCCGGGCGTAGACGGCGGCGGTGGGCGCGGCGGCGAGTTCCCGGGCGAGGACGCGGATCGTCTCCGCCGGCACGTCACACGCACCGCTGACCGCCTCAGGGGTGAAGTCCCGTACGGCGGCGGCCAGTTCCTCCACGTCCTGGACGTGCGGAGCGAGGTCGCCGAGGGCGACGAGGTGCTCCTCGTACAGGACGTGCGCCATCGCGGCGAGGAGCAGCGCGTCGGTTCCGGGGCGGATCGGCACGTGCCGGTCGGCGAGGCGGGCGGTGCGGGTGCGCCGGGGATCGATCACGGTCAGCGTGCCGCCGCGGGCCCGCAGCGCCCGCAGCTTCCCGGGGAAGTCGGGGGCGGTGCACAGACTGCCGTTGGACTCCAGCGGGTTGGCGCCGATGAGCAGCAGGTGGTCGGTGCGGTCCAGGTCGGGCACGGGGATGGCGAACGGGTCGCCGAAGAGGAGCCCGCTGGAGACGTGTTTGGGCATCTGGTCGACGGTGGAGGCCGTGAACAGGCTGCGGGTGCCGAGCCCGGCGATCAGGAGGGGCGGGTAGAGGGCGCCGGCCATGGTGTGCACGTTCGGGTTGCCGAGGACGACGGCGACGGCGTGCGGTCCGTACCGCTCGGCCACGGGGCGCAGGCCCGCGGCGACCGCGTCGAACGCCTCGTCCCAGGTCGCCTCGCGCAGCTCGCCGTCCACCCGGACGAGGGGCGTGCGCAGCCGGTCCGGGTCCCCGTCGACGGCACCGAACGCGGCGCCCTTCGGGCAGACGAAGCCGCGGCTGAACACGTCGTCCGCATCCCCCCGGGCCCCGGTCACCCGGGTGCCCTCGATGGTGAGGGTCAGCCCGCAGGTGGCCTCGCACAGGGGGCAGATCCGCGGGGCGGTACGGGTGTCGGCGGTGGGGCCGGTGGTGCGGGACACGGGGTCCTCCCGGTGGGCGACGGCGGTGGCGCGCGGACGGGGGTGAGCATACCGACCGGTATGCATGGTGGGGAGGGTGCTCGCGGGAGCAATTCGCGCGGGGCGGCCGGACGGCCGGGTGCAGGCGGGTGGTCCGGTACGGGCGGGGCCGGTCCGGAACCCGTACGGGCCCTCGCCGGTCCGGGCGGGCGACCGGCGACGGACCGGCGGGCGAGCCGGGCGGGGCCGGGTCAGTCGCCGGCGTCGGGCGTTCCCGGATCGTCGAGGGTCCGGGACAGGTACGCCCTGAGCAGGACACGGGTCTCCTCGATGACCCCCTCGTCCCCGGCGGGGTCCACCCGGAAGGCCAGGTGGACCAGGGTGTCGGCGGTCTCCACGGCGACCAGGACGGTGCGCCGCAGGCCGTCGTCGGGCGCCCGGCCGACGAACTCGGCGAGCAGGTCGGCGAGGCGGCCGGCGACGCGGTGGTTGGGCTCGGTGTCACGGGCGCCGACCGGGATCTGGTTGCCGAAGTCGACCAGGGAGAAGCCGGGCGCCGTCCGCTTCATGACGAGGTACTCGTCGAGCACCGCGTCCACGGCGGCCCGCCAGCCTCCGCCCGGGTTCCCGTCCCGCCGGATCAGGGGTTCGCCGTCGCCGTCCGTCTCCGCCAGCCTGCGGACGATCCTCTCGCTGAAGCGCTCCAGGTTGCGCTGGGCGAGCGCGCCGACCATCGCGCGCTTGTTGCCGAAGAAGCGGTACACGGAGCCGATGGGCACACCGGCCCGCTGGGCCACCGCCCGGGTGCTCAGCTCCTCGTAGCCGACCTCGTCGAGGAGGCCGGCGCACGCGTCGAGGATCCTGGTCAGCCGTTCGGCACTGCGCCGCTGCACGGGCGGGCGGCGCAACGAAGTCGTGTGGGGCACGGGCCTCATGATGCCTTTCCGCCGGAGTCCGGTGAACCTCCCCCCTCGGTACGGGCCCCGGTGCCTGTCGCGCTCACCGCGGGCGTGGGGATCCCGGAGGCGTCCGACTCCGTGATGTCGGCCGTGCTCTCCACGGGCCTGCCGCCGACGGCCCAGACCGTGCCGTCGTCCGCGTACAGGCGCGCGGTGACGTGGTGGGTGCCGCGCGGGACGAGGTCGTCGGAGAGGTGGTGGCCGCCGCCGCGCAGCAGGGCGATCGGCCGGCCGTCGAGGTAGAGGAGGGCCAGGCCCCGGCCCGGTACGGCCACCCGGCTCGTACCGGCGGGCGAGAAGCGGAAGCCGTGGACGGTCAGCCGTACGTCCCAGCCGTCGCCCCGGGCGTCCGGCTGCACCTCGACGGCCACCCGTGGCGCGCCCTTCCCGTCCACCTCACGGTAGTGCCGCCCCTTCTCGTCCGTGGCGTCCAGCACCTTGCCCACCGGCGAGGCCGACACCTCTTCCCCGTCCCCCCGCGTGTCACCGCTGTCGCAGCCCGCCGAACCGCTGAGCAGTACGCAGACCGCGAGCGCGGCACGTACTCCCCGCGTCCACGACATGATCCGGACCCTAGAGCACCGCCCGGGCCGCGCGGATCCCCCTCAGGTCTGGTTCCGGCTCCTCCCCCTTGCGCGGGACGGAACCGAATCCTACGGTGATGCATAGGAATCGGGCGCAAGGGAGCGATCATGAGCGGGGACGCGCGGAAGACGGCCGAAGGGCTGGCCTATCTCTCCGGATTCGGCAACGAGCACAGTTCGGAGGCGGTCCCCGGCGCGTTGCCGCACGGCCGCAACTCGCCGCAGCGCGCCCCTCTCGGGCTGTACGCGGAGCAGTTGAGCGGTTCGGCCTTCACCGAGCCGAGGGCCCACAACCGGCGTTCCTGGCTGTACCGGATCCGCCCGTCGGCCGCGCATCCCGCGTTCACCCGCGTGGACAACGGGGCGATCCGCACGGCTCCCTTCACGGAGTCGGTGCCCGACCCCAACCGGCTGCGCTGGAATCCGCTGCCCGTGCCCGCGCCCGGCACCGACTTCCTGGCGGGCCTGTGGACGCTCGGCGGCAACGGCGACGCCGCCCAGCGCGTCGGCATGGCCGTGCACCTGTACCACGCCGACTCCTCGATGGACCGGGTGTTCAGCGACGCGGACGGCGAACTGCTGATCGTCCCGGAGCGCGGCGGACTGCTGCTGCGCACGGAGTTCGGGATGCTGCGGGCGGAGCCCGGCCATGTCGCCCTGATCCCGCGCGGGGTCCGCTTCCGGGTGGAGCTGCTGGACTCCACGGCCCGCGGTTACGTGTGCGAGAACTACGGGGCGCCGTTCCAGCTGCCCGACCTCGGCCCGATCGGCGCCAACGGCCTGGCGAACGCCCGGGACTTCATGGCCCCGGTCGCCGCCTGCGAGGACGACGCGGAGGCGGGCGGCGTCGAGGTGGTCAACAAGTTCTGCGGCAACCTCTGGACCGCGCGGTACGACCACTCGCCGCTGGACGTGGTCGCCTGGCACGGCAACCACGTTCCGTACGTCTACGACCTGCGGCGCTTCAATGTGCTCGGCAGCATCAGCTACGACCACCCGGACCCGTCGATCTTCACGGTGCTGACCTCCCCGTCGGACACCCCGGGCCTCGCCGGCGTCGACTTCGTGGTCTTCGCGCCGCGCTGGCTGGTGGGCGAGGACACGTTCCGGCCGCCGTACTTCCACCGGAACGTGATGAGCGAGTACATGGGGCTGATCGAGGGGGCGTACGACGCGAAGACGGCCGGGGAGGGCGGCTTCGTGCCGGGCGGCGGGTCGCTGCACAACATGATGTCGGCGCACGGTCCGGACCGTGAGACCTTCGACCGGGCGAGCGCGGCGGAGCTGCGGCCGCAGAAGGTGGACGACGGCCTTGCCTTCATGTTCGAGACCCGCTGGCCGGTGACCGCGACGGCGCAGGCGGCGGGCGCCGGGCACCTCCAGCCCGCCTACGACGACGTGTGGCAGGGCCTGCAGCGGCACTTCCGGCCGTTGCACTGAACGCCCGCGACCGGTACGGATTACCCTCGTGACCTCATTCGCCCCGGACTCGATCGTCCTGAACCGCAAACTGCCGCTCTGGTACCAGGTGTCGCAGTCCCTGCGCGCCTCGATACTCGGGCGGGCGCCGTCGGACCCGCTGCGGCTGCCCACCGAGGAGCAGTTGGCGGGGCACTACGGGGTGAGCGTGCTGACCATGCGGCAGGCGCTCAAGGAGCTGGAGGACGAGGGGCTCATCACGCGCCACCGCCGGCGCGGCACGTTCATCGAGCCGAGCGCCCAGCGGGGCGCGCCGGTGCGGCTGCTCGGCTCGGTGGACACGATCGTGGCCCAGCAGTCGGGGATGACGACCGAGCTGCTGGACCACGGCACCGTGCCGGTGCCGGGCGAACTCACCGAGTACTTCCCGGACCTGACCGAGGTGGGGGCGTACCACCGGCTGCGCAGCGACGAGAAGACCGGCGAGCCGACCAACCACGCGCGCAACTACGTCCGGCCCGAACTGGCGGCGCTGATCGACCCGGAGGACCTGCTGCGGCGGCCGATGACCAAGGTGCTGCGCGACGTGGTGGGGGTGCGGATCAGCCGGATCACGGACACGGTCGAGGCGCGGCTCGCCGACCCGGAGACGGCCCGGCTGCTCCAAGTACCGCTGCTGAGCCCGATCCTGCACTACACGGGCATCGTCCACGGCGAGGACGGCCGCGCCCTGGACGTGGCCCGCATCCACTACCGCGGCGACCGCTTCTCCTTCACGGTCACCCTGGACGCCCACTGACCCCGGCGCACCGGCCGGGGCGGCGTCGTACGATGCCGGGCGTGACGCACGACGACGCTCCGCTGCTGGCGGATCTCATGCCGTGGTCGGTCGCACCGCCCCGGTTGGGGCGGGCGTGGCCGACGGGTCCGGACGCGGCGTCCCTGCGGGCGCGCTGGGACGCGTTCGTGAAGACCGAGGGAGCCGAGCGGGAGGCGCTGTTCGGTCCGACCCGTGCGCGCACCCTGCACTCGTCGCCCGCCCGGCTGCCGGGCCGCAGCGGCGGGACGGGAAAGCTGGCGCACGCCTCGGGACCCTGCCCCGAGCCCGTACGGGTGGCGCACGTACCGTTCGACGAGCAGTGGCTGATCCCCGACCACCGGCTGATCGACGCCGCGCGTCCGGAGCTGTGGCGGGTGGCGGACGGACGGCAGGTGTTCGCCGTCGAGCAGCCGGCCGCCGCGGGGACGCCGGGGCCCGCGCTGCTCGTCACGCCGGTGCTGCCGGTCGGTCCCCCGCGGCCGGTGCCGGGGCCGCGCCGCGCCTCCGCCGTACGGCCCGGCCGGGTACGCCCCCTGTACCGGCGCCCCGGCGGAAGCGAACCCAATCTGGCCCCCGGCCTGCGCACCCATCTCGGCACCCTCCTCGGCCACCGGCCCGCGGCCGGGGACGTGCTCGCATGGATCGTGGCGGCCGCCACCGCCGGTCCCGCGGGCTGCGCGGTGCCGCTCACCGCCGACCCGGACGTCTGGTCGTCCGGCGTGGAACTCGGCCGGCGGATGCTGTGGCTGATGCGGCGCGACGGCGAGCGCCCCAAACTCCCCGGCGGCCGCCGCCCGTACGTCCGCGCCCCGCTCCCGGCGCGGCCGCTCGCCGTGCGCTACGACCCGGACGAGGAGACCCTCCACCTCGACGACGGCCGCGTCTCGCCGGTCCCCTCCGCGGCCTGGGACTTCGAGGCCGGCGGGGTGCGTGTCCTGGAGCGGTGGCTGGCGGCGAGGACCGTCACGCCACAGCCGGGCACCCTGGAGGCCGTGCGGCCCGCCGCCTGGCCGCAGGAGTGGACCTCGCAGCTCCTGGAGCTGGTCACGGTGCTGGCGCTGCTCGCCGAACTCCGGCCCCGTCAGGCCGGGCTGACCGTCGGGACGCCGGTGACGGCGAGCGCGCTGCGCGAGGCGGGCGTTCTGCCGGTACCGGACTCCGCGCGCAGGCCCGCCTCCGTCCTCGACCACCGCGAGGAGGGCCCCGGCGGGCAGTTCGCCCTGCTCTGAGACAGGTGCGCCCTCGCCCCGCGCCCTGAGGCCGGGGTCCTATCCCGCGGGGTCGAACGCGTCGAGCACCCGGCCCAGCGCGCGCTGGAAGACGGCCTCCATGTCGATGGGCCCGGGATCCTCCGTGAAGGCCGCCGCGAGCCGCGGATAGGCGCCGCTCGCCACCTGGCCGCCCAGGTAGGCGATGCGGACCGCGTTCTCCTGCTCCGCCGACCACGGCAGCGAGCGGGCGCGCTCGGCGGTGGCCAGTTCGTTCGAGACGAAGACCGTCACCATGCCGTTGAGCATGGCCACCAGTTCCATGCGCGTGCCGTACGTGGTGTCGAGGGGTTCCAGGCAGGCGAGGCAGTGCTCCAGGTAGCGCAGGGCGTTGGGGCTGAAGCCGTAGAGCCCCGACATCAGACCCGGCAGCCAGGTGTGGCGGTGCATCAGGGCCCGGGTCTGGCCGGCCACCCGCAGCATGTCCGCACGCCAGTCGCCCGACGGCTCCCACAGCTCGTGCTCGGCGCTGACGGCGTCGACCATCAGCTCGTGGAGGTCCTCCTTGCGCGGCACGTAGTTGTAGAGCGACATCGTGCCGCAGCCGAGTTCGGCCGCGACGTGCCGCATGGAGACCGCGTCGAGTCCCTTCTCGTCCGCGATCCGCACCGCCGCGGCGGCGATGTCCGCCCGGCTGTACGCGGGCCGCGGACCACGGCCCGCACGCTCGGGTCGGGCCCAGATCACTTCGGGTACGGCGCTGCGCCCTGCCATGAGTCGATCACCTCTCGACCATGGTAGTTACGTACACCGTACGTAGTGCGCTATGGTCGGGGCATGGAAACTACGTACGCCGTACTTAGTGAAGGTCTGGAGAAGCGCTTCGGAGAGGTGGCCGCCGTGCGCGGCCTCGACCTGGCGGTCGCCGAGGGCACGGTCTGCGGGGTGCTCGGGCCGAACGGCGCCGGGAAGAGCACCGCCGTCGGACTGCTCACCACCCTGCTGCGTCCCGACGCCGGCTCGGCGCGCGTCGCCGGGCACGACCTCGTACGGGAGGCGGCCGCGGTGCGCCGGTCGATCGGCGTCACCGGGCAGCGGACCTCGGTCGACGGCGACCTCACCGGGCGGGAGAACCTGCGGCTGTTCGCGCGGCTGCGCGGGCTGCGCGGCGCGGCCGGCCGCCGGCGCGCCGACGAACTGCTCGGCCTGTTCGGCCTCGGCGAGGCGGCGGACCGCCCCGCCTCCGGATACTCGGGCGGCATGCTGCGCCGCCTGGACCTCGCGGCGAGCCTGATCACCCGGCCCGCGGTCCTCTTCCTCGACGAGCCGACGACCGGCCTCGACCCGCACAGCCGACGGCACATCTGGGAGCGCGTGCGGGACCTCAGGGACGAGGGCACGACCGTGCTGCTCACCACGCAGTATCTGGAGGAGGCCGATCAGCTGGCCGACGACATCGCGCTGCTGGACCGCGGCCGCATCGCCCACACCGGCTCGCCCGCCGCGCTGAAGGCGCTCGTCGGTTCGCACGTCGAGGTCGTCGTCGCCGACGCGGACGCCATGCCGGGGGCGGCGGCCGTCCTCGACCGGCTCACCGGCACCGAGCCGGTGCTCGACCGGGAGCGGTGCGCGGTCGGCGCGAGCACCACCGACCCGACGCTGACCCTCCCCCGTCTCGTGCGCGCCCTCGACTCCGCGGGGGTGCCGCTGCTGGACGCGAGTCTGCGTCCGCCGACGCTCGACGACGTCTTCCTGCGGCTGACCGACCGGCCTGAGGCCGGGCGGGAACCCACCGGACCGGGATTCCGCGTCCGCGCCGCCACGGGCTCCGGGGAGCGTGCCGCATGAGCACGCCCGCGTACGACGGGGCCGCGATACTGGGCCGCCACCTCCGGCGCCTGCGGCACAATCCCGGGCTGGTGATCCTCACCCAGAGCATGCCGGTCACCATGCTGCTCTTCTTCGGCTACGTCTTCGGCAGCGCCCTGGCCGTGCCGGGGCAGGAGTACCGCACCTTCCTGGTGCCGGGGCTGCTGGTGGCGACCGCCGCGAACGGGATCATGACCGGGATGTTCCAGGCGGCCCAGGACTCCCACCGCGGGGTGACGGACCGCCTGCGCACCCTGCCGGTGAGCCGCGTCGCGGTGCCGCTGGGGCAGGCGGCCGCGGACCTGGCCGTCACGGCCGCGGGGACGGTCCCGCTGATGCTGGTCGGGCTCGCGGTGGGCTGGCGGATCGAGGGGTCCGCGCTCGGAGCGCTGGGCGCGGTGGGGCTGCTGCTGCTCTTCCGGTTCGCGACCACGTGGATCGGCATCGTGCTCGGGCTCGCCTCGCGCAACGAGGAGGCGGCCGGCCAGCTCGGCGGCGCCACGTTCCTCCTGCCGCTGCTGTCCAGCGCGTACATCCCCACCGACAACCTCCCCGGCCGGCTGCGCACCCTGGCCGAGTGGAACCCGATCAGCGCGGTCTCCACGGCCCTGCGCGACCTCTTCGGGAACGCCCCGGTGCCCACGGAGGGCGCCTGGCCCGTGACGCACCCCGTCGCCGGTTCGCTCGCGTGGTGCGCGGTCCTGATCGCGGTGTTCCTGCCGCTCGCCGTACGCCGGTTCACGCACGGCGGGCGGTGAGCCCAGGCCGGGAGCCGGGGCGGGTACCTCGGGCGGGTGACAAAGGGCCGGGCGGAGGACATGATCCACGGCATGCAGCCACACGCCCGGCCCCCGCTCCCGCCGCTCCAGCCGCCGCCGTTGGAGGGCGTCACCGTCGTCGCCGTCGAGCAGGCCGTCTCGGCCCCCTTCGCCACCCTCCCCCACGTTCTCGGCTTCGCTCGAACAGGGGGGACCCCCATGCTCGCCGATCTCGGCGCCCGGGTGGTCAAGATCGAGCGGGTCGACGGAGGGGACTTCGCGCGGGGCTACGACACGGCGGCGGGCGGTCTCGCCTCCCACTTCGTGTGGTGCAACCGGGGCAAGGAGTCGGTCGCCCTCGACCTCAAGGACCCGCGCGGCCTCGACGTCGTCCACCGCCTGGCCGCCGGTGCCGACGTCTTCGTGCAGAACCTCGCCCGGGGCGCGGCGGCCCGGCTGGGCCTGGACGCCGCCACGCTGTGCGCCACGCACCCCCGGCTGATCGCCGTGGACATCTCCGGCTACGGGGCTTCGGGTCCGTACGCGGACAAGCGGGCGTACGACATGCTCGTGCAGTGCGAGGCGGGGCTGGTGTCCGTGACGGGGACGCCCGGGCAGCCGGTGAAGGCGGGGATCCCGGCGGCCGACATCGCGGCGGCCATGTACGCGTTCTCCGGTGTCCTCGCGGCCCTGGTGCGGCGGGGCACCACGGGACGCGGCGGGCCCGTGGAGGTGTCGATGCCGGACGCGCCGGCCATGGGGGTACCCCCTTGTTCGAGCGAAGTCGAGAACTTGGGGGAGGATGGGGCACCCGCTGCACCACACGATGCACGGCGGGACCCCACCGGTGCGCACGGGCCTCGCGCACGCCGTCATCGCGCCGTACGACGCCTATCCGACGGCGGACGGCGGACGGGTACTGCTCTCCGTGCAGAACGACCGGGAATGGGCACGGCTGGCCGAACAGGTCATAGGGGAACCGGAGTTGGCATCCGACCCGGCGTGTGCGACGAACGCGGCGCGGGTCGCGAACCGGGAGCGGACCGACGCGCTGGTGGCGGAGGCGCTCGGCGCGCTGGACGCCGACGAGGCGGTGGCCCGGCTGGAGGGCGCGGGGATCGCCTGCGCGCGCCTGAGGGACGTACGGGAGGTCGCGGAGCACCCGCAACTGGCGGCCAGGGACCGGTGGCGCGAGGTGGGTTCACCGGTGGGTCCGCTGCGGGCGCTGCTGCCGCCGATCACCCTGCCGGGCGGCGACGAGGCCCGGATGGGGGCGGTTCCCCGGCTGGGCGAGCACACCGAACCGGTGCTGCTGTCCGTGGGCCTGACGGCACAGGAGCTGGCCGGGCTGCGCCGGGACGGTGTGGTGGCCTGAGAAGGCGGGAGCGAGAGAGCCCCGGCCGTCGGCGGACAGGGTGGTGCGCCGAGCGCCGCCGGGGCGGGGGCCGGTGCCGGGCGACGCTGCGAGGGTCGCGGGAAGGACGGACGTGGGGATCGCAGCGCCGCACCGGGACGGTGTGGTGGGCCGAGCGCGGACCGGGGGCTGCCCGGCCGCGCTGCTCAGTGGCTGCCGAACAGCGAACGGCGCAGGCGCCTGAGCGGCGCGAAGAGCGACACCCGCCGCACCCGCGCACCCCTGCCACTGCGGTCGTGCGCGGTGTCACGGGCGGTGAGCTCGCGCATCAGCGATGTCGCCTCGACCGTCTCACGCTGCGGTATGGCGGGACCGCCCAGCACCGAGAGATGGCGGTCGAGGCGCGAGCTGGTCGCACTGCTCCCGCACGTGATCGCAGGGACACGTGCCCTGCTGCGCACTGTTATCTGTTCCATGTCACTCCCCACCCGTACGAGTCCACCCGGCCCGGGCAGGCTAACCCTATCGCCCCCCCGGGGCACGCGTGTATCGCGGTCACAGGATTCACCTTCCCCGCAAGGGTGTTGACCATTACTCTCCGAATCCTGCCGATTCCAGGGCGAGTTGGACAACCGGTGCGGTGGTGGGGCGCTCTGAGCCCCCCTCAGGTTCCACGGTCACGGCGAGTGACGTCACGCTGGTCCGCAGACCGCCGGCGACCAGCGGCGTGTCGCCGTCGAGGAGCCCCAGGGAGCGTGGTGTCCCGGCGGGGCGCATGAGCCAGAGTTGGTGCACGTGCCCGCGCGGTGGTGCACCGAGCCCGCTCACGGTGACGACCGCGCGCCCCTGGGACGCGGAGTAGATCACCCCCATCCCGCGCCCCCTGGCGTCCCGGTCGGAGGACGCCCGCGCGTCGGGCGCCGCGAGAACGTGGGCGATCTCACGTGCCCGGTCGCGCTCCTGGTCCAGCGTGTCCTGTGTCCGGCCGGCCTGCACGGCGAAGAGCGAGGCGACGACCAGGGCGGCGGCGGCCGTGGTGGTGGCCAGCGGGGTGAGCAGGACGCGCAGGCGGGGCGCACGCGCGCGTGCCGCCACTCCCGCCCCGTCCGCGCGCGCGGCGGGCCGGCCGCCGTGCGCGCGCGACGCCCGGGCGGGGGGCGGCTCCTGCGGAGTGGTCCGTACGGCGGTCAGCACCCGGTCGCGCAGCGACGCCGGGGCGGGTTCGGCCTGCGACCAGGCCAGCCGCACGGCGTCCTCCGCCAGGTCGCGCACCTCGGCGGCGCAGCGCTCGCAGCCGGCCAGATGGCGCTCGAAGCGGTGGCGTTCGGCCGGTTCGAGGGCGTCGAGGGCGTACGGCGCGGCCAGCGAGTGCAGCGCGCGTCGCGGCAGCCGGTCCAGGATGCTCATGCGGCCCCTCCCAGGCAGTTGCGCAGCCGCGTGAGGCCGTCGCGCATCCGGGTCTTCACCGTGCCGAGCGGCAGGGAGAGCCGTTCGGCGACCTCACGGTAGGTGTAGCCGTCGTAGTAGGCGAGGGTGACCGACTGCCGCTGCAGCGAGGTGAGCCGGCCGAGACAGCGGCGCAGCCATTCGCGTTCGAGTCCCGCCTCGACCTCCTCGGCGACCTGGTCGAAGGCGGGGCGGTGGGCGCGCCGGGCCTCGCGCTGCTCCCGTTCGCCGGCCGCGCGGGCGCTGCGCACCCGGTCCACGGCCCGGCGGTGGGCGAGCGTGAGGATCCACGACAGCGCGCTGCCCCGGCCGGGGTCGAAGCGCCCGGCGCAGCGCCACAGTTCGAGCAGGACCTCCTGGGCCACCTCCTCGGACTGGGCGAGGTCCCGCACGACGCGGCGCACCAGTCCGAACACCGGTCCGGAGACCAGTCCGTACAGCTCCTCGAACGCCTTGTGGTCGCCTCCGGCCACGAGCACCAGGAGTTCCTCCGCCTCCACCCGTCCCCCTCCTCCGGCCGCGGGGCCTCGTCTCGTCCTGTGTCGCTCTCTTCTCCTCGCGGCGCGCGCGCCGTCGAACGGTGTTACGGATCAGCGGGCCGAAAACGCGGGCCGCGGGGCGATGAAACAAAGACCGGGGGCCGCCGTAAGAACGTGGGGGATGCGACCAATCCACCCCGGCGGCCGCTCCGAATGGCGTTCGTCAGTCAATCGGGATGTGAGGACGGACGGCATGACACCTTTCTCCAGGAGCGGCGCGGGACGCGGGAATCTCGCGGCCCTCATCCGTGGTGCGCTGGCCGCCGGGGGGCTCGCCGCCGCCGGCGTGACCGCGCTGGAACCGGGGGCGGCGGCCGCCTCCAGCCACCGGGAGGCCCCGCTGATCTCGGGTCAGCCCCAGTACGACAACACGGACGTGTACGCGTTCGTGAGCCCCGACAAGCCGGACACCACGACCATCGTGGCGAACTGGATACCGTTCGAGGAACCCGCGGGCGGCCCGAACTTCTTCACCTTCGCGGACGACGCCCAGTACGACCTGCACATCGACAACGACGGTGACGCGCAGGGCGAGTTGATCTACCGGTACACGTTCAGGACGCACCGCAAGAACGGTGACACCTTCCTGTACAACACCGGCCCGGTCACCGCTCTGGACGACCCGGACCTGAACATCACGCAGACGTACGACATCGACCTGCTGCGGTTGCGCGACCAGAAGCTGGTGTCGCGGACGAAGGTCGCCGACGACGTGCCGGTCGCGCCGTCGAACGTCGGCAAGGCGTCGATGCCCGGTTACGGGAAGCTGCGCGACGAGGCCGTCCACGAACTCGCGGGCGGTGCCACCACGTTCGCCGGGCAGGCCGACGACCCGTTCTTCCTGGACCTGCGCGTCTTCGACCTGCTGTACGGCGGGAACCTCTCGGAGGTCGGGCGGGACACGCTCAAGGGCTACAACGTCAACTCGATCGCCCTGCAGGTGCCGAACGACATGATCCGCGAGTCGGCCGACCAGCCGGTCGTCGGGATCTGGTCCACCACCCAGCGCGCGGACGCGCACGGCGACTGGACACAGGTGTCGCGGCTCGGGATGCCGCTGGTCAACGAGGTCGTCAACCCGCAGAAGGACAAGGACAGGTTCAACGCCTCCGCGCCGTGGAACGACGCGGACTTCCTGAAGAACGTCACCAACCCCGAGCTGCCGAAGCTCATCGAGGGGATCTACAAGATCGAGGCACCCGCCGAGCCCCGCAACGACCTGGTCGACGTGTTCCTCAAGGGCGTGGAGGGCCTCAACCGGCCGCCGCACGTCCGCCCGGCGGAGGAGCTGCGGCTCAACACGTCGATCAAGCCCGCCGCCCACCCCAAGCGGCTCGGCGTGCTCGACGGTGACAACGCGGGCTTCCCGAACGGGCGCCGCCTCACCGACGACGTGATCGACGCCTCGCTCCAGGTCGTCGAGGGCGAACTGGTCGGCTCCAAGAACGACCTGGGCGACGCGGTCGACAAGAACGACAAGAAGTTCGGCCACACGTTCCCCTATCTGGCGCAGCCCACCGCCGGCTCGCGCGGCAAGGTCGCCGAGGGCACAGGCAACGACGTGCGCAACCAGCTGGGCGGCGGACTGACCGCGGCCGGCGGCGGCTCGGACACCACACTGATCGCGGCCTCCGCCGCGGCGGGCGCGGCCGGGTTCCTGCTCATCGGCAGCGGGGCGCTGTGGTGGCGCCGGCGCATGAACCGGGCGTACTGACCCCGGCCCACGAACCGGCGCGGCCCGTGTCGACCGACCCCCACAGGCGCGGGCCGCGCCTCACCCCACCGACGACCGACCGCCGTCACCAGGAAGACCGAGGAGAGGGCATGTCCCCGCGTACGGACGACACGGACGACACGGACACCGCAGCCGCCGCGGACGCCGAAGACGTCACGGCTGCCGCGGAGCAGCCGGGCCCCGCGGACCGCGGGGCTCCCACGGACGCACGGCGGGGCGCGCGGTGGGGGGCGGGCCGGTGGCGGGCGGCCCGGTGGAGGGCGGTGCGGCTGGCCGGGTGCGCGGCCGCGCTCGCCGTCGCGCTCACCGCCGGCTCGTTCGCGCTGGGCGCCCGTGACGACGGCACGGCACCGGCGGCCTCGGCGCCCGGCGTCGCGCCGCGGCTGCTCGCCGGCGGTGACCTCGACGCGGGCATCCGCTCCCTGCAGGCCCATCTGAAGGCCCAGCCGAAGGACTACGGCTCGTGGGCGACGCTCGGCCTGGCCTACGTCGAGCAGGCCCGCACCCACGGCGACCCGTCGCGCTATCCGCAGGCCGAACGGGCGCTGAAGCGGTCGCTCGCGCTGCGGCCGGACAACGACCCGGCGCTGGCGGGACGTGCGGCCCTGGCCGCCGCCCGGCACCGGTTCCCGGAGGCACTGGCGTACGCGGAGCGCGCGCTGCGGCAGAACCCGTACAGCGAGCGCGCCCTGTCCTCGCGCATCGACGCGCTGGTCGAACTCGGCCGGTACGACGAGGCGTCGAAGGCCGCGGACGTGGCGGACCGCCGGCGTCCCGGCGTCCCCGTCTTCACCCGGTACGCGTACGTGCACGAGCTGCGCGGCGATGTGAGGACCGCCCGCCGCGTGCTGGAGCAGGCCCTGTCCACCGCGACGGCGCCCGGCGACGTGGCGTACGTGGCGACGGCTCTCGGACAGCTCGCCTGGCGCCAGGGCGACCACGCCACCGCGCTCGGCATGTACGCGCGCGCCCTGGCCGCCGACGACACCTACCTTCCGGCGCTCCAGGGCCGGGCCCTCGCCCAGGCGGCGCGGGGCGACCGCGCCCAGGCGGTCCACGGGCTCGAACAGATCGTCGACCGCTACCCGCTCCCCCAGCCCCTGGTGCAACTCGGCGAGCTGTACGAGGCGTCCGGCGACCGCGCGAAGGCCCGGGAGCAGTACGCGCTGGTCGACGCCTGGACCGCGCTCGCCCGCGCGAACGGCGTGAACGCCGACCTCGACACGGCGATGGCCGCCGCCGACCACGGGGACCGCGCGGCCGCCCTGCGCGCGGCCCGCGCCGAATGGGCCCGCCGGCACACCGTGCACACGGCGGACGCCCTCGCCTGGGCACTCCATGTGAACGGCGAGGACGAGAAGGCGCTCCCGTACGCACGCCGGGCGGCGGCGACCGGCTACCGGGACGCGGCCTTCCTCTACCACCGGGGCGTCATCGAGCGTGCCACCGGCCGCACCGGCGCCGCCCGGTCCTCCCTGAAGGCGGCCTTGAAGCTCAACCCCGGATTCTCACCGCTCGGCGCCCGCGCGGCCCGTGACGCGCTGGAGGCGATGAAGTGAGCCGGACGTCACGCCGCCTGCTCGGCTCCTGTCTGGCCGTGTTCACGACGGCCTGCGCGCTGCTGCTCGTCCCCGCCGGGACGGCGGGCGCGCATCCGCTGGGCAACTTCACCGTCAACCGCTACGACGGACTGGAGGTGGCCCCGGGACGGCTGCGCGTCGACCACGTCGAGGACCTGGCGGAGATCCCGGCGACCCAGGCCGGGCCGCGGATCGGGGAACTCGGCCTGACCGGCTGGGCGCGGGAGCGCTGCGCGAGCGCCGCGCACGGCAGCGAGGTCACCGTCGGGGGCCGCGCGGTCCGGCTCACGGTGGACGCGAGCCACGCGCGCGTGCGGCCCGGCCAGGCGGGCCTGGACACGCTGCGGGTGGAGTGCCGGCTGACCGCGCCGCTGCCGGGGAAGGACGCGTTCTCGGTCCGGTTCCGCGGCGCGGGCGCCCAGCGGGGGCCCGGCTGGCGGGAGATCACCGCACGCGGCGACCGGATGACGCTCGCCGCGTCGGACGTGCCCGCGGCGTCGGTGTCCCGGCGGCTCACCTCGTACCCGAAGGACCTGCTGTCCTCGCCGGCCGACACCGCCTCCGCCGCCCTGCGGGTGCACGCGGGCGGCCCCGCGCCGGCCGCGGACCGAAGGGACGCGCCGGCCGCCTCCGTGCTGCCGCGCGGCGCGGACCGCTGGACCCGCGCCCTGGACCGCCTCGTCGCCCGCCACGACCTGACACCCGCCTTCGCCGCCCTCGCGTTCGGCGCGGCCCTCGTCCTGGGCGCGGCGCACGCCCTCGCACCGGGGCACGGCAAGACGCTGATGGCGGCGACAGCGGCGGCGCGCGGGGGCGCGACACTGCGCGACGTGCTGCCGCTGGCGGCCTCGGTGACGGTCACTCACACCCTTGGCGTGGTGGCCCTCGGTCTGCTCGTCGCGGCGGGTTCGTCCGCGGCGCCCTCCGTGATCGCCTGGCTGGGCGTCGGCAGCGGCGTCCTGGTGACGGTGGCGGGCGCCACGCTCGTCCGCCGCGCCTGGCGGAACCGGACCCACGGGCACGGCCACGCGCACCAGCACGAACACCAGCACCAGCACGGCCACGAACACGGCAGCGAACACGGCCACGCGCACACCCACGGCGGACACACGCACACGCATCCCATCGCTCCCACCCTGCGCGGCACGATCCTGCTCGGTTTCGCCGGCGGACTCGTCCCCAGCCCCTCCGCGGTGGTCGTGCTCGTCGGCGCCGCGGCGCTGGGGCAGGCGTGGTTCGGGTTCCTGCTGGTGCTCGCCTACGGCGCCGGGCTCGCGCTCACCCTGACGGCGGCGGGGTTCGCCGTGGTCAAGGCGGGAGGCGGGCTGAGGCGGCTGCTCGACGGGCGCCCGCGGTGGACGGGCGGACCGGTGGCGGCCCTGATGCGCAGGGCCGCTCCGATGGGGTCGGCGTGCGTCGTCGTGGCGCTGGGTGCCGGATTGCTGTTCAGGGGGGCGGCAACCGCGCTCGGTTGAGCTAATTTGGGAGGAATTCGCGTGGATGCGAAGGGGGGACGCACATGTCCGGAAACCCGGGCGCCGATCGTCTGGTCGCGGGGCGCTACCGCCTGCTGTCGCCGCTCGGCGAGGGCGGCATGGGCACGGTCTGGCGGGCTCGCGACGAGGTGCTGCACCGCGAGGTCGCCGTGAAGGAGGTACGCGCGCCGGCCGGCCTCGCCTCGTACGAGGTGGAGCGGCTGTACGCCCGGCTGGAGCGCGAGGCGTGGGCCGCCGCGCGGATCTCCCACCGGAACGTGGTGACGGTCTACGACGTCGCCACCGAGGAGGGCCGTCCGTGGATCGTGATGGAGCTGGTCCGCGGGCTCACCCTCTCCGACCTGCTGGACGCCGAGGGCCCGATGCCGCCGCGGCGCGCCGCGCACATCGGTGCCGAGGTGCTGGCGGCCCTGCGCGCCGCGCACGGGGCGGGCGTGCTGCACCGGGACGTCAAACCGGGCAACGTCCTGATCGCCGACGACGGGCGGGTCGTCCTCACCGACTTCGGGATCGCCACGGTCGAGGGCAGTTCGGCACTGACCATGACCGGCGAGGTGATCGGCTCCCCCGAGTTCCTCGCTCCGGAGCGGGCGCTGGGCCGCACGCCGGGCCCCGAGTCCGACCTGTGGTCACTGGGCGTGCTGCTGTACGCGGCGGTGGAGGGCAACTCGCCGTTCCGGCAGGACACTCCGCTGAGCACCCTGCGGGCCGTCGTGGACGAGGAGCTTCCGCCGCCGCGCCGGGCGGGCCCGCTCGGACCGGTCGTCGAGGGGCTGCTGCGCAAGGACCCTGCCGAGCGGACGGGCGCGGAGCGCGCGGAGGAGGAGCTGCGGATCGTCGGCGCGGGCGGCGCGCCGCGCGCGGACGCGCCGCCGGGCGGCTCGTACACGCCGACGGTCGGGGCCTTCCCGCAGACGCCGCAGACGCCGCAGACGCCGCAGACGCCGCGTCGGCCGGGCACCCCGGCCCGCCCCTCGCCCGTCGGCGCGCCCCTGCCCTCCGGGTCCACCACGACCGCGCGGGAGCCCGGACGACGTGACCGCCGCGCGGTCCTCGCGGTGGTCGCCGGTCTCGCCGCGCTTGCCCTGGCACTGGCCGGGCTGACGTACGCCCTGGTGGACCGCGGCGGCGGGGGCGGCGAGGACCCCTCCGCGGGCAGCGGCGGCACCGGCGCGAGCGCGGACCGCGGCAGTCCGCGAGGCGGGGACAAGGGAGACGGCGGGGGCGGGAAGGCCGGCGGGGACGGTACGGCCGCGGGCGCCTCTTCCGACGGCGTGGGCGGCGGCGGGCACGCGGCCACTCCGCCGGTGCAGACCGTCCGGGTCTCGGTCACCGGCTCGCACACCGAGTACTCCGGGTCCTGTCCGCCGCCCGGGACGCGGGCGCCCTCGTTCACGGCGACCTTCACGGTCGGCCGGCTGCCGGCGGAGGTCGGCTACCGCTGGGTGGTCCGGGAGGGCGAGGTGTCGGACGCGGGCTGGAAGACGCTGTCCTTCCCCGCCGACGGCGGACGGACCCGGCTAAGGACGGTCGCGGTGACGGCGTACGACACGGCGGGGACGTATCACGACTCGATCGGCGTCGAGGTGCGCTCCCCGGTGCACGCCACGTCGAACGCGGTCGCGTTCACCGTGACGTGCGAAACGGAGACCCCGACGGACGGGGCCTCCGCTTCGGCTTCCTCGTACGGGCTCGCGCCGGACGGTGCCGTCAGTCCGAGGCGTTGAGGACGGGCAGGTAGCCGCCCGACTGGCCGGACGCGGTCGGGTGGTACGACTCGCCGATGTTCAGCCAGTTGAGGCTGTGCAGCCAGGCGCTGCCGGAGCAGATCTCGTGGCCGCTGAAGGTGCCCCTGACATCCCCGAAGGTGAAGCCGTGGGCGGCCGCACGCCGGGCGGTCGCGCTGTCCAGGTAGTCGGCGGCGCTGTTGATGGCGGACCGCTCGTTCTCCGAGAGTCCGGCCAGGCAGCTGCCGTCGAGCTGGTAGAAGCGGGGGTAGCCCAGCACGACCACGTGGGCCGACGGGGCCTTCGCGCTGATCGCCGAGTAGACGGAGTCGAGCTTGCCGGGGAGCGTCGAGTCGACGTACGCCTTGGCCGTGGCGACGCGGGACAGGCACGAGCTCTCGGACTGGAGCACACAGGTCGTCATGACGTCGGAGAAGCCCGCGTCGTTGCCGCCGACGGAGAGGGAGACCAGGCCCGTGGAGGAGCTGAGCGGGCCCATCTGGTTGGCGAGGACATCACCCGTACGAGCGCCCGAGCAGGCGGTGAAGCTGAACGACGAGGGTGAATGGGCGGCCGCCCAGAGATACGGGTAGGCCTTGGTGCTGCGCTTGCAGTCGCCGCTGGAGCTGATGTAACTCCCGGAGCCTACGCCCGAGGAGTAGGAGTCGCCGAGCGCCACGTAGCCGGTGGCCGCGGACGAGGACGCCTGCGCCGATGCCGCCCCGGTGAGGGTCAGGCCGACGGCGAAGAGGAGTGAGGTCACGTATGCCGTAATTCGGGAACGTCTCATGGAACCTCCCTATAGCAGGGTTTCTGCTTCAACTTTCGTACCACCTACGCGCGTTGACAGGAAGTGTCCATGCCAAAAATTAGGGGGTGCGCGCCCGTGCGCGTCCGTGCGTGTCGGGGGCGCGTACCGGCGCGTTCACCCGGCGTTCGCGCACCGGACGCTGACGGAGCATCACCCGTGCGGAGGCGTCGTACGGTTGTCCGGCGCCGTCGCACGGAGGGTGTACGGAAACCGGGTGCACCGGGCGCGCCCGTGCCGGATCATGGCGGCATGTCTGGCAACCCACACGACGCTCTGCCGATCCGGCTCAACGTCGACGACAACGACTCCCCGTCGGACGTCGTCGACGCGCTGTTCCTCGGCCGCTTCGCGACGGGCGAGCAGCCGCACTCGCACGCGGTGAACATCGACCGCCTGCGGTCCGGGGCGACGCTCCTGCCGCCGGGCGCGCGTGTGCTGCGCTCGGCCCGCGACGACGACCGCAGCGCGACGCTCGCCGAGGGCGACGGCTGGACGCTGCTGGTCTCCCGGTGGAACCGGGGTGCGGACGTCACGGTCACCGCGACCAGCGCCGAGCTGGCCGAGAAGGTCGTCGGCCAGGCCACGGACGGCGCGGCGGACGAGCCCGAGCCGCAGCCGGAGAACGTGACGATGGGCTTCTGGTACGTCTCCCCCAGACGCGGCCCGCACCGCACGACCCGCCAGATCTCGGCGGGCACGTGGGACGAGGTGCGGCCCAACTACACCGCGCCGGTGGCGGACGCGATGGACGGCCTGATGAAGACCACACCGGAGGACATCGCGGGACGGCTGCTCCTGCTGCACGGACCGCCCGGGACCGGGAAGACCTCGGCGCTGCGCACCCTCGCCCGGTCCTGGCGGGACTGGTGCCAGGTCGACTGCGTACTGGACCCCGAGCGGCTCTTCTCCGACGTCGGCTATCTGATGGACATCGCGATCGGCGAGGAGGACGGCACGGGCAAGGGCCGCTGGCGGCTGCTCCTGCTGGAGGACTGCGACGAGCTGATCCGCGGCGAGGCCAAGCACACGGCGGGGCAGGCGCTGTCACGCCTGCTGAACCTGACCGACGGTCTGCTCGGCCAGGGACGCAACGTCCTGGTCGGCGTCACCACCAACGAGGACCTGGAGCGCCTGCACCCGGCCGTGGTCCGTCCCGGCCGCTGCCTCGCCCGGATCGAGGTCGGCCCGCTCACCCGCCGCGAGTCCGTCGACTGGCTCGGCACGGAGGAGGGCGTCCCCCGGGAGGGCGCCACGCTGGCCGAGCTGTACGCGCTGCGCCGGGGGACGTCGCCCACGTCGGTCCCGGACCAGCGCGAGGGCGCGGACGCGGGGCTGTACCTGTAGGGCGGGGCGGCCGGTGGCGGCCCCGCCGGCCTCACCCCTCGTACGCCGCCCGGAGGGCGTCGCGGACCGCCGCGAGGGCGGCGGACTCCGTCAGGCCCAGGCGGCGGGCGCGCTCGGCGTAGGCCAGGGCCGCCGCCGCGGCCTCGCGCTCGGCGGCCGAACCGGCGGCGGCCACCAGCGTGCCGTTGCGGCCGCGGGTCTCGATCACCCCGTCCGCCTCCAGCGCCCGGTAGGCCTTGGCCACCGTGTTCGGGGCGAGGCCGAGTTGCTCGGCGAGACCGCGCACGGTGGGCAGCCGGTACCCGACGGGCAGCGCGCCGGACCTCGCCTGCTCGGAGATCTGGGCGCGCACCTGCTCGTAGGCCGCCGCCCCCTCATCGATGTGGATCTTCAGAGTCACGCGGCGATTGTCCCGCACCCGGCGGACTCGGCGCCCGGCGGACTCCCTCCGCGTCCGCCGGGCGCGGAGGCCGCCGGGCGGAAATCGAGAGGCACGGGGACGCGCCCCGCACGTAGCGTGCGGCCCCATGACCGTGATCGTGCGCGCACTGCGCCGCGGGGACCGGGCGGACGCCGAGGACTACGTCCGTGTCCGCCGGCTGGCGCTCCCCTTCATGCTGTCCACCCCGGAGTCGCTCGCCTACGACCTCGAACACACCCACCCGGACGCCCACTACCGGCCGCTGCTCGCCGAGGAGGACGGGGAGGCGGTCGGCACGGCCCAGGCGGGCATCGTGTACGACAGTCCGGAGCCCGGCCAGGCGTATCTCCACGTGTACGTGGATCCCGGCCGGACGGGCCGGGGCGCCGGCTCCCTGCTGGTGCGCACCGCCGAGGAGCATCTGCGGGCCCTCGGCGCGACGAGGCTCCACTCCTGGGTGCTCGACGCGCCCGGCAACCGCGCCTTCGCGGAGCGGCACGGCTACCGCGCGAGCCGCTCCGCGCACTTCCTCCGCCTCGGCCTGGCGAACGGCGGCCTGCCTCCGCTCCAGGACCCGCCCGCAGGTGTCGAACTGCGCACGGCCGCGGACTTCGCGGACGATCCGCGTCCGCTGTTCGAGCTGGACGCCCACACGCTGCTGGACGAACCGGGCGACGTCGACCGCGAGTTCACGGACTACGAGGCGTGGCTGGCGGAGACCTGGCACCACCCGCTGCTCAGCCACGAACTGACCTCGGTCGCGGTGTCCGGCGGCCGCCCCGTCGCGTTCAGCGCGGCCCGGACGGACGGCTCCACCCGCTACGGCACGGTGATGACCGGCACCGCCCGCGGCCACCGCGGCAGGGGCCTCGCCAAGCTCGTCAAGAACGACTCCCTGCACCGGGCCCGCGCCGCCGGACTGACCGAGGCGTTCACGGGCAACGACACGGGCAACGGCCCGATGCTCGCGGTCAACCAGTGGTTCGGCTACGAGGTGTGCGCGACGGAGGTGCAGTATGTCCGCGACCTCGGCTGAGCCCGCCCGCCGGATGGAGATCGTGCTGGTCGAAGCGGGCCGCACCAAGATCAGATATCCCGCCGAGCTGCTGGCGGACGACGGCACCCGCGTCACCGTCCGGGCGCCGTGGGCGGGTGACGGGGTGCGCGACTTCGGCTTCGTGCGCTTCGAGCCGGGCGACGTCTTCACCGAGTACTACTGGCGGGACCGCTGGTACGCGGTGAAGGAGGTCCGCGACGCCCGGGGCGCGCTGAAGGGCTGGTACTGCGACATCACCCGGCCCGCCGCGGTCCACGACGGCGGGCTGGTCGTCGAGGATCTCGACCTGGACCTGTGGCGCTCCGCGGACGGCACGGCCGTACTCCGCCTGGACGAGGACGAGTTCGCGGCGAGCGGCCTTCAGCGCACGGACCCGCCGGCCGCCGGGGCCGCGCGAAGCGCCCTCGACGAGCTGGAACGGCTGGCCCGGGACGGCGGGTTCACGGCGCTGCTGGACTGACGGACACCACCGCGTACCGCTCGTCGGTCACCTCCTTGCCCCACAGCCGCGCGTCGTCCGACAGCCGCTCCACACGCGTGTCGCGGGCGAGGGGCGCGAGCAGGGCGGTCAGCCGGTCCGCGGCTATGCCGACCGGGCTGACGGTCCCCCACCGCCCCTCGACCAGCACCAGCCGTCCGCCCGGCCGCAGCAGATCGCACCAGTGCCGCAGCACGCGCCCGGGGCCGGGCAGCGTCCACAGCACGTGCCGTACCAGCACGGCGTCGAAGCGCTGCTCGCCGACGGGCGGCGCCGCGGCGTCACCGGTCAGGAACACGGCGTCACGTCCGGCGAGCTTGGCGCGGGCGAGACCGATCATGTCCGGGGAGAGGTCGACACCGGTGACGCGGTGTCCCTGCTCGGCGGCGAGCAGCGACAGGCTGCCCGTGCCGCAGCCGAGGTCGAGCACGTCGCCGGGCGCTCTCGGCAGCCAGTCCCCGAGCCGGTCCGCCCAGGCCGCGCGCACCGTGGCGTCCCGCAGCCCGTGGTCCGGCTCGTCGTCGAAGACGGCGGCCATCGCGTCCCAGTCCACGCCGGCCGCCACAAAGTTCGTTCCCCTGTCGCTGGTCATGCGTCCAGACTGGCACCCGCCACTGACAATCCGGCCCGGCATTCCGGCCCGGCAGCCCGGCCCGGCAGTGGGGACCGGCAGCCCGGTCCACGGCCCGACGTGACACCCGCCACTGACAGACCGCGGCCGATGAGGAACGCTCACCGAAAGGGTCTACCCCCGTGCGAGCGGGAACCCGGTAGGCACTGAAGGAGGCAGCCATGCGCCGCGTCACCGTGCAGAAGCCCCTGAGGAAGCCGGTCCTCCGCCGCCGGACGCGGGAGGAGGCCGACGAGCGCCCGGCCGAGCGCCCCGAGGTCCGCGAGGACATCCACCGCACCTGGTGGCCGGAAGGGTGAGCCGGCCCGGCCACGGGCCCACGAGACCTGCCGCGAGCGGCGTCGGACCAGCCGTTCGCAGGGCGGCGACGGCACCTGTCTGAGCGGAGCCTCAGCAGGTCCTTAAAGCGACCATAAGGATCTCCGGCATCGGCCCCGGGCAGGCGACCGGGCGGTTCGGTGGGGCTAGTTTGCTGATCGCCCCCACACCGTCCGACCGTCTTCTGGAGTACCCCCATGTCTGCTCGCCGCAAGGCCGCCGTGGCCGCCGTCGGTGTCCTTCCGCTCGCCCTCGCCGCGTTCGCCGCGACGCCCGCCGCCGCGCACGGCTCGATGGGGGACCCGGTCAGCCGGGTCTCGCAGTGCTACGCGGAGGGCCCCGAGAGCCCCCGGTCGGCCGCCTGCGCGGCGGCCGTGGCGGCGGGCGGGACACAGGCGCTGTACGACTGGAACGGCATCCGCATCGGCGACGCGAACGGCCGGCACCAGGAGCTGATCCCGGACGGAAAGCTGTGCAGCGCGGGCAACGACGAGTTCAAGGGGCTCGACCTGGCCCGCTCCGACTGGCCCGCGACGAGCGTGAGCAGCGGTGCGTACACCTTCAAATACCGGGTGACCGCGCCCCACAAGGGCACGTTCAAGGTGTACATCACGAAGCCGGGCTACGACCCGTCCAAGCCGCTGGCCTGGGGCGACCTGGATCTGTCCGCGCCGGTCGCCACGAAGACCGACCCGGTCGCCGCGGGCGGCTTCTACACGTTCTCCGGCACCCTGCCCGAGCGCTCGGGCAAGCACCTGCTCTACGCGGTCTGGCAGCGCTCGGACAGCCCGGAGGCCTTCTACTCCTGCTCCGACATCAGTTACGGCGGCGCGAACGGCGCCGGTGAGGCCGGGAGCGGCGACAGCGGTAGCGGGAAGGGCACCACCGGCGGAGCGGACGGGGCGGAGCCCGCGCCCGCCGCCTCCGCCCCGTCCGAGCGGCAGATCGAGGACGGGGCCGGCAGGTCGACCGTCGAGCACCACGGCCACGGCGACGCCGACGCCTCCACGTCGGCCGAGCCCCGCGCGGCCACCGGGGACGACTCCGACGGCACCGGCGGCGGCACCGCGAACCGGGCGGAGCCCGCGTCCGCCGGCCACGCCCTCGCGGAGACGGGCGGCTCCGGCTCGACGTCGTACATCGCGATCGGCGGGGCGGCCGCCCTGGCCCTCGGCGCAGCGGCGCTGTTCGCCTCGGTCCGCCGCCGCGCGGCGGGCGGCGGGCGGCACGGTCACTGACGCGCGGCGGTACACGGGTACCGGGTCCTGTCCGGCGGCTCAGGCCGGACAGGACCCGGGTTCGGGCCCGGGTACAGGTCCGGGCGCGTGCCCTACTGGAACACGCTCGCGCAGTTCGTGGGGGTGGCGTGCGCGGGATCGAGGGCGTTCGCCACCTCGTGGTAGGCGATGCGGTCGAGGACTCCGATCGTCACGTGCTCGGAGAGGTCCACCGCGCACAGGTCCTGCAGCAGCACGTTGCGGACGTCCGGCCCGGTGAGGAACTGCGAGCGGTAAGGGGTGACGACCTCGTCGTACTTGGTGGCGACGACGGTGTAGTGGACGCCGGGGACGGTGTCGCCGCCCGCGTTCAGCTTGGTCAGGAACGCGGAGCCGGCCACCTGGTCGGCGAGGCCGGGGGTGGCGGAGGAGAGCAGGTCGGAGGCGCCCGGGAAGTAGGGCAGGAGGTTCGCGAGACCGTTCAGGGTGGTTCCGTGGTTGTCGGGCGCGAGGCCGACGAGGGCGTTCACCTTGGCCGCCCCGCCGAGGAACTTGAGGTAGTAGCGGGGCATCATGCCGCCCTGCGAGTGGCCCACGATGTCGGTCTCGGCGGCTCCGGTGGCCGCGAGCACCTTGTCGACGAACACCTTCAGCTGTCCGGCCGACTCGTCGATGGGACCGAGGCCGTGGAAGAGCGGGACGCCGGACAACTGCCCGTAGTCCAGGGAGTAGACGCAGTAGCCGCGGTGCACCAGGTACGGGGCGAGGGCCAGCCAGTTGTCGACGGAGTTGCCGAAGGTTCCGTGGACGAGGACGATGGGCCGGGGGTGGGCGGTGGACGGCCGGCACGTGTAGTCGTTCCAGCCGCTGCTCGGCGCGTCGGCGCTGGCGGTGGCGGCCGGCACGACGGCGACCGCGGCGGCCAGCAGCAGCGCGGTGAGGGGTCTGAGCGCGCGTTTCCAGGGCAGCATCGGGTGATCTCCTCGCACATGGGGGGAAGGGGATGGCACGACGCCCTGTGATCCGGATCACGGGATGCTGTTCATTCATCAAGTTACGGATGAGTAGCCCACGCGGGAAGTTACGCGTCAGTAAAAACTTCCGGTGTTGACTTCCGGCGTGACCACCGGTGGTGACTTCCGTCGCCGCCCGACGAGACCGACGGCGCCCGTACGAGACCGACGGCGCCGGACGCGCGCGGCCCGGACTCCGGGCCGGCCGTCACCAGGTGGGCCTCACCGGGCCGCCCGGCGCGATGGCCAGCAGCCTCTCGCGGAGCGCGAGGGCCTCGCGCTCACCGAGCAGTTCGACCCACGGCCGCACCGCGTCCGCGGCGGCCTCCTCGGCGGCGCGTGTGCACGCCCAGCCGAGCTCGGTCATGACGACCAACCGGGCCCGGGCGTCGTCCGGATGCGGGCACCGCTCGGCGTAGCCCCTGCGTACGAGGTCGTCCACGAGCTGGCTCGCGGCCTGCTTGGTGACCCCCAGATGGGCCGCCAGCTCCGTCGCGGTGGCACCGTCCGGCGCGAGACGCGTGAAGGCGAAGCCGTGCGCGGGCCGGATCCCCTCGAAGCCGCGGGCGACCACGCCGTCGTGGATGCGCTGCGTGAGCTCACCGGCGGCGGCGAGCAGGGCTGCGGTCAGGGCCAGGGCCTCGGAATTTCGCACGGGAGCATTGAAACACCCTTGACGAAATGGTCAAGCTGCTTGACCATATAGACAAGTAGCTTGACCACTTTCCCTACAGGCCCCACCGGCCCAGGAGGTCCGCCATGCCCATCGTCCGCCCGTCCGAAGCCGTCGTCCACGAGATGCACGGAGCCCGTTTCGTCTCGTACGCCTCGCCCGCCACCGGCAGCAAGGAGCTGTGCGCCTGGCGCGGCGAGGTGCCCGGAGGGACGAAGGCGCCCGCGCACACCGTCAGCCGGGAGGAGATCCTGCACCTGCTCGGGGGTGAACTGCTGGTCACCCTCGACGGACACACCCATCGCGCCACCGCGGGCGACACGCTGATCGTCAACCCCGGCACGACGCTCCGCATCGAGAACCCGACCGGGGAGACCGCGACCATGTGGGTCACCACCTCCATCGGCCTGGAGGCGCGCCTCGCCGACGGCACCCGCATCACTCCCCCGTGGGCGGGCTGACCCCCGGCAACTCCGGGCCGGGCCCGGGAGACGATCCGGGCCCGGCCGGGGCGCCCCGCGCACACGCCGGTGTCCAGGGGGTGTCTGACCCCCCTACGCGGCCAGCGTCCCCCGTGTCACCGCGCCCGGGCCGAACCGGGCCCTGGCCCGGTCGGCGACCTCCTCCAGCCTCCGGGCCTTCTCGTCCACCGGGTCGAAGGTGAGCTGGTAGGAGGCGTCCTCGGCGGAGGTCAGCCCCTCGGCGCGCAGGGCGACCGCGCGGACCCGGGCACGCTGGAGGCCCAGCCCCTCGTACACGCGGTACGCGGTGGCGGTGAGCGCCGAGGAGTGGGCGGTCGGCTCCCTGAGCGTGCGGCTGCGGGCGGTCGGGGGGCCGTCCGCGTAGCGCACGGTGAGGGTCAGCGTGCGGCAGACCTTCTCCAGGGCGCGCAGCCGTGCGCCCAGTTCCTCGGTGGCGGAGAGCAGCGCGCGCCGGTGCCGGACCGGGTCCAGCTCGTCCCGGGGGAAGGGGCGCTCGGCGGCGAGGGAGTGGGCCACACCGTTGGGCACGACCCGGCCGCGGTCGATCCCCTGGGCCCTCTCGCGCAGCTCGCGCCCGGTCCGCGCGCCGACGAGCCGCTGGAGCGTCGACAGGGGTGCGGCGGCGACCCTGCCGAGGGTGTCGAGCCCGTACTCGCACAAGGTGCGGGCGGTGCCGGGGCCGACTCCGGGCAGCGCCCCGACGGGCCGTGGCGCGAGGAACTCCCTGACGCCGTCCCGGTCGTCGGGCACCACACGGGTCACGCCGGGCTCGGCCTGCGCGAGCGCCATCCGGGCGAGCATCGGTCCGGGGCCCGCCCCGATCGCGCAGTCGATCCCGTACAGGGCGAGGGCCCGTACCCGGATCAGCGGGGCGAGTTCGACCGCGCCGCGCCCGAAGTACCGCTCGGCGCCCCGCAGATCGGCCAGCGCCCGGTCGGGGGGCAGCGCCTGGACGACGGGGGTGAACTCCTCCAGGACGCCGAGGAGCCGCGGAAAGGCCGCCTCGTGCATCGGAGCCTGCTGGAAACGTACGCAGAGGATGGTCATCCCGCACTCCCCGGACTCTGGTGCCACAACTTCCTTCCGCTCGCGGGCCCCTCGCCCGCGGGCCGCAGATCCGCCCACGGATGCATCTCGTAGCCGGTGGGCATCCGGATGCTGCGGGCACGGGCCGTGTCCATCGGGTCCGGCGCCGCGGAGCCGGCCGGCGGGGGCAGCCCGTCCGATCCGGCGAGCCGGGCCCGGTGCGCGCCGCCGCCGTCGCCGCTCCCGCCGTCACCGCCGCCGCCGTCCGTCCGATCCGGTGTGCCCGGCACCCGTGCCAGACGCGCGGCGACCACGTCGAGGCCGCCCTCGTGCCGCAGTTCGGCCAGTTCGGCGAGGTTCCAGGCCGCCGCTCCCACCACGCTGAAACTGCGGGGGCCGCGGCGCTGGACGACACCGCGGACGAGCAGCAGCCAGGAGTGGAAGACGGTGTGCGCGCAGGCGTCGTGGGAGTCGTCGAAGAAGGCGAGGTCGACCAGGCCCGTGCCGTCGTCGAGCGTGCTGAAGATGACGCGTTTGCCGGAGCGGACCGGCGGCGTCTGGGTGGCCGCCTTGGCGCCCGCGACCAGGACGGTCTCGCCGTGCCGCGCCTCCCGCAGCCGGCGTGCCGTCACCACGCCCAGCTCCTTCAGGAACTCCCGGTGGTCGTCCATCAGGTTGCGGGAGGCGTCCATGGAGAGCACGCCCAGTTCGGCGCTGAGCCTCTCCGCCGAGGTGAGGTCGGGCAGGCCGGCCGGCGCCGTCCCGCGTCCGCCGGACAGCGGGAGCTGGTCGCCGCGTCCGCCCCGGGCGCCGCGGTGCAGTTCGGTCAGGTGCAGCTGCAGGTCGCGGCGGTTGGCGCCGAACGCGTCCAGCGCGCCGACCTGGGCGAGCCGTCCCGCGAGGGGGCGGCTGGGCCGGGCCCGCTCCCAGAAGTCGAGCAGGGAGGCGTAGGGCGCTCCGTCCGCGATGCGGGCGGCCTCGGCCTCGCTGATGCCGTGCACGTCCGATAGCGCCAGCCGCACTCCCCAGACACCCGGTTTCCCGGGGCCCCCCGCGCCGTCCGCCCCCTTCGCTCCCCGCGTCCCTTCTCCAGTCGACTCCCCATCGGACACCAGTTCGATACGGTGGGCGACCGCCGACCGGTTCACGTCGAGAGGCAGGACCGGCACCCCCCGCCGCCGCGCGTCCGCGAGCAGCAGCCGCTTCGGGTACATGCCGGGGTCGTGCGTGAGCAGCCCCGCGTAGAAGGCGGCCGGATGGTGGGTCTTCAGCCACGCCGACTGGTACGTGGGCACGGCGAACGCGACCGCGTGCGCCTTGCAGAAGCCGTACGACCCGAAGGCCTCGACGATCTCCCAGGTCCGCGCGATCGTCTCCGCGTCGTACCCCCGGGCGGCCGCGCGCTGCGCGAACCAGAAGCGGATGCGCCCCTGCGAGCCGGGGTCGGAGAGCCCGCGGCGCACCCGGTCGGCCTCGTCGAGGCCGCAGCCGGTCAGGGTGTCGACGATGTGGATGACCTGCTCGTGGAAGACGACGACGCCGTACGTCTCCTTCAGCGGTCCCTCCAGGTCGGGGTGGGGGTAGCGGACGGGCGCCCGGCCGTGCCGCGCCTCGATGAACGGCCGCACCATGTCGGCGGCGACCGGTCCGGGCCGGAACAGCGAGATGTCCACCACCAGGTCGTGGAAGCCGGCCGGCTGGAGCCGTCCGACCAGGTCCCGCTGGCCCGGGGACTCGATCTGGAAGCAGCCGAGGGTCTCGGCGGTCCGGATGAGCCGGTACGTCGCCGGGTCGCCCGGCGGCACCGCGTCGAGGTCGACACCGGTGCCCGTGGCCCGCTCCACCTCGGCGACCGCGTGCGCCATCGCGGACTGCATCCGCACACCCAGCACGTCGAGCTTGAGCAGCCCGAGGTCCTCGACGTCGTCCTTGTCGAACTGGGACATGGGCAGCCCCTCGCCGCTGGTCGGCATCACCGGCGTACGGGCGAGGAGGGAGGCGTCGGAGAGCAGTACCCCGCACGGGTGCATGGCGACGCCGCGCGGGAGGGCGTCGAGGGACTCGACCAGCTCCCAGAGCCGGCCGTACCTCTCCTTCTCCCCCGCCAGCGCGCGCAGTTCGGGCAGTTCCTCCATGGCCGCGCGGGCGTCACGGGCACGGATGTGCGGGAAGGACTTGGCGATCCGGTCGATGTCGGCGGGGTCCAGGGACAGGGCGGCGCCCACGTCGCGGACGGCGTGGCGGACCCGGTAGGTCTCGGGCATCGCGACGGTCGCGACCCGCTCGGTGCCGAACCGCCCGATGATCGCGCGGTAGACCTCCAGCCGGCGCGCGGACTCCACGTCGATGTCGATGTCGGGCAGCACGGACCGCCGCTTGGACAGGAACCGCTCCATCAGCAGCCCGTGCTCGACGGGGTCGGCCTGCGCGATGCCGAGGAGGTGGTTGACGAGGGACCCGGCGCCGGAGCCGCGCGCGGCGACCCGGATGCCCATCCTCTTCACGTCGTCCACGACCTGGGCGACGGTGAGGAAGTAGGAGGCGAAGCCGTGGTGGGCGATGATGTCCAGCTCCCGGTGCATCCGCTCCCAGTAGGGCCGCCGGCCGGTGTAGCCGCGCAGCACCATGCCGGCCGCCGCGCGGGAGGCCAGCACCCGCTGGGCGGTGCGGCGCTCCGCGCCGACGAGGCGCGGCTCGGGGAAATGGACGGTCCCGATGCCGAGGTCGTCCTCCGGGTCGACGAGGCATTCGGCGGCGGTGGCCCGGGTCTGGTCGAGCAGGCGGTGCGCGGTGTCCCGGCGGAAGCCCGCGGCCTCGACGATCCGTTCGGCGGCGCCCAGCATGGCTCCGGCGTCCTTGAGCCAGCCCTCGCCGGAGTCCAGCTCGCCGCGGGGGTCGATGGGGACGAGCCGGCGGGCGGCGTCCAGGACGTCGGCGACGGGGTCCATGCCCGGGTCGGCGTACCGGACGGCGTTGCTGAGCACCGGGCGCACCCGCTGCTCGGCGGCGAAGCCGACGGTACGGGCGGCGAGGCGCAGCGAGCCGGGGCCGGTGCCCTCGCGGCCGTGCCAGACGGCTTCGAGCCGCAGGGCGTCGCCGTAGATCTCCCGCCAGGGCGCGAGCAGCCTCGCGGCCCGGTCGGGGCGTCCGGCGGTCAGGGCGCGGCCGACGTCGGAGGACGGGCCGAGCAGGACGGTCAGGCCCTCGGCGTGGTTGTGGTCCCAGGGGAGGACCGGCGGGCCCTCGCCCGAGTGGGCGGCGGTGACCAGCCGGCACAGGCCGGCCCAGCCGGCCGCGCCGTCCCGGCCGAGGAAGGTCACCCGGGGTGTCGACTCGTCGATGAAGGCGCCGCCGCGCACCGGGGTGCGGCGCCGCTCCGGCGGTGTTCCGCCCCTCCGGTCCCCGGCGGGGGCCGGAGGCTCCACCGCGAGTTCCGTTCCGAACAGGGGGCGGATGCCCGCCGTGGCGCAGGCCTTGGCGAACCGGACCGCGCCCGCGAGGGTGTCCCGGTCGGTGAGCGCGAGGGCGTCCATGCCCCGCTCGGAGGCGCGCTCGGCCAGCCGCTCCGGGTGCGAGGCGCCGTACCGCACGGAGAACCCGGAGACGGTGTGCAGATGCGTGAACCCGGACACACGCACCTCCTGCCTCGTGAGCCCCTGCCGTGCGGCTCATCCGTACTCATGAGCCCCGTCAGGTGACTCTCGAACATCCGTTCCCTTCCCCCCTGGCTCCCACCATAGACCAATTTTCGAACTACTGTGCGACAACCCTCCGAACCCCTCCCACCTGCGCAAACACCCGGCCACCTGGGCGGACTGTTGGGGACATGACGGGGATGGCCGCCCGCCCCGGCACCGGGCGGCGCCCACGCCGAAGGCCCCGCCCCCGCGGGTGCGGGGACGGGGCCTAGGGTCTTTCGTTTGGATCATGCCGGGCTCGCGGGGCCCGGCACCGCACCTCGCCGCGTTGTCGTCGGTTGCCATGGCTCCGCCATGTCGCCCTCCTCCGCCTTGCGATGCACGGCACCAAGCCCCGCTCCCTGATCCGGCCTGATCCAAACGAAAGACCCTAGTGCCGGACCGGGAGAGGCCGTCAGCCGATCTCGGCGCCGAAGACCGAGAGCGCCTCGGTGACCGGCTGGAAGAACGTTTCGCCCCCCGAGGTGCAGTCGCCGCTGCCGCCGGAGGTGAGACCGATCGCGGAGTCGCCCGAGAAGAGCGAGCCGCCGCTGTCACCGGGCTCGGCGCAGACGTCGGTCTGGATGAGCCCGTTGACGATGTCGCCGTTGCCGTAGTTCACGGTGGCGTCCAGGCCGGTGACCGTGCCGTCGTGCACCTGGGTCGTCGAACCGCTGCGGGTCACCTTCATGCCCACGGTCGCCTCGGCCGCCTTGGTGATGGCCTGGGTGGAGCCGTTGTAGAGGTCGACCTCGCTCGGGTGGTCGACCTCCGAGGTGTACTTGACCAGACCGAAGTCGTTGTCCGGGAAGCTGGACTGCTCGTTCGTCCCGATCTCCTCGCCGTTCGAGTCCGACCAGGTGGAGATCGCCTCGGTGCAGTGTCCGGCGGTGATGAAGTACGGCTGGCCGCCCTTGACCACGTTGAAGCCGAGCGAGCAGCGCCCGCCGGAGCCGGTGATGGCGTCGCCGCCCGCGATGAAGGGCTTGAACTCCCCCTTCGTGCGCTGGAGTTCCGCCGTGGCACCCAGCGAGTCGACGACCTTGTCCAGCCGGGCCCACTCGGCCCTGGAGACCGTGCGGTCCGCGGTGACGACGACCTTGTTGGCCGCCGGGTCGACGGCCCACGAGGTGCCCGGGATGGTCGCGTCCTTCGTGAGCGCCGTACGGGCGCTCTTCAGTTCGGCGAGGGAGTTCTCGACGATCCGGGCCTTCGCGCCGGCCTCCTCGACCGTCTTCGCGGCGGTCTCGTCGAGCACGTTCACGACGAGGTTCTTCGCCTTCGCGTCGTAGTACGTCCCGGCCGCGTCGGCTCCGAGGTCCTCGCCGAGCGTCGAGGCGAGCTTTCCGGCCGCCGTCACCGAGAGGGTCTCGGGCGCCGCGGACGGCGCGCTCTCGCTCGCGTTCGCAGTCTGGAAGGTGACACCCGCGGCCACCAGTGCGGCGATGCCCGCACCTGCCGCTGCGGCACGGCGCCGGGGTATGCGTCGGTGCTTCACGTTACGTCCTCCTGTGGGGGGTCGGCCGGGGAGGTTGTGGGGACCCCTCCGACCGGAAGGCGTGCGGCGACGGACCCGGCTCACAACAAAAAGCCGCGTCCATGCCAACTGTGTGCGGCCCACTATTCCGACGCCACGAGGGCGCACACAAGGTCGACTTCAGGACGCGCGTACAGCAACCGACGTGCGCTCCCTACGCCTTGGCCGCCCGTGGTCGCACCCCGCGCGTTCCCTCTGCAAACACCCCAGGGGCACGGTCCCTGCGCAGCGAGTGAGGACTAGTCCTGTCCTGAAATCGCCCCCGCGCCGACCGGTTTCCCCTCGGGTCCGCCCGCCGGACGCGGACATGAGCGGGCCCCCGCACGGCGGTTGCCGTACGGGGGCCCGCCTGCCGCCGGCCGCGGTCAGGCCGCGGGAGGGGGTCCGGCGCCGGACGCCCTCCTACGTGTTCTGCGTGTCGTACGTGGTGCGGGCCGTACGGGGTACGTGTCCTGCCGGCGCATCCCGTACGGGTCGTGCGGATCGCGTGACGGCCGTCAGTAGACGTGGACTCCGTAGGCGCTCAGGGCCTCGGTGACCGGCTGGAAGAAGGTCGTACCGCCGGAACTGCAGTTGCCGCTGCCGCCGGAGGTCAGTCCGTACGCGGTGGATCCGCCGTACAGCGGACCGCCGGAGTCGCCGGGCTCGGCACAGACCGTGGTCTGGATGAGTCCGGAGACGACGTCACCGCCGCCGTAGTTGACCGTCGCGTTGAGCGCGGTGACGCGGCCGCTGTGCGTACCGGTCGTGGAGCCGCGGCGGTAGACGGTGGTGCCGACGGAGGGCGTGGCCGCCCGGGTGATGTCCTGACTGCCCACGGCGCCCGACTTGGTGACCGAGCTGTTGGTGTAGCGGACGATGCCGTAGTCGTTGCCGGGGAAACTGGATCCGGCGGTCGAACCGAGCGTCGTCGAGTGCCCGGAGTTGGACCACCAGGTACCCGCGCCGTCGGTGCAGTGCCCGGCGGTCAGGAAGTAGTAGTTGCCGCTGCCGTCCTGGACGTTGAAGCCCAGCGAACAGCGCCAGCTACTCGCATAGATGGCGTCGCCGCCGGAGATCAGCTTGCTGAACCTGCCCGCCGTGTGCTTGATCGTGAGGGCGCCGGCATCGCTGCCCGCCTCCCTCTTGATCTCCGCGATCTCGGCGTTGGAGACGGTGCTGTCGACGGTGACGACGACACGGTTCGTCCTGGCGTCGACGGCCCAGGCGGTGCCGGCGACGTCGGCCTTGAGCACCGAGTCGCTGACGCCGCTGAGCTGGTTGGCGCTGAAGGTGCCCGTGTCCGACGCGTTCGCGCTGGGGACCGCGAACGCTGCCGCGGCCACGAGTCCGGTACCGACGGCGATCAGCCGGGTCCGTCTCGCCACGCCGCCGCGAAGGGTGGTGCGCTTGATCCTCACTTCTCGTCCTCCCGAGGGGAAGTTGGGGGCCCGCGTGGGGTCGGGGCCCGTGAGGCGCAGCCAGGGGACTCCGTCCGATTTCCGGACACGCCGTGCCCCTGACAAGCGCTGGGGGGAGTATTCGGCCGCGCGACCGGCGGACGCAAGAGCGCCTTTCAGCCGTGCAGCATTCAACTTACGCAGGTGCCCAGGGAGTTGGTCCCCCTGGGCACGAATGTGCAGATTACGTGCGAATACGTGGTGCCACTCGTCGTACTGAAGCGCCGTACCGCTTCTCCGTACGGACACTCGGGGCGGGCGCTTCTGTACGACTTCTGTCCGTACGCGTTCCTCTGTACGGGTACGGGCCGCTCTGTACGGTTCAGAGCAGTCCGCGTTCTCCCGCCTCGACGGCCACGCCCAGCGTGTTCCCGGGGGGCGGGAGCGGACAGACGAAGTGGTCGGCGAACGCGCACGGCGGGAGCAGGGTGCGGTTGAAGTCCACCGTCGTGCTCCCCTCGCCGTCGGGTGCGGCGGGCCGCAGGAACCGGAAGCGGTAACTGCTGTCCCCGCTGGTGGCGTCGGCGAAGACGGCCCAGAGCGAACCGTCGTCCCGGACCGTCACCTGGAGGGTGAGGTCCTGCCCCTCCAGCTCGAAGGCGAGTACGCCGCCGAGCCCGAGGCCGCGCTCCCGTCCGTCCGCGTTCTCGACGCGGACGGTACGGCTCTCCCCGTACGGGGTGAAGTGCCCCGGCACCGACCAGCGCGGGTCGTACGCCGTCGCCTCGATGCCCTTGAACGCCTTGCGCGCGGGGGCCGCGGGGTCGAAGTCGCGTACGCCGGGGACCTGGTCGCGGACGAGGACGACGAACCGCCGCTCACCGTGGCCGACACGGGCCTCGGCCGCGGGGCCGGGGTCCTCGGCCAGCCGTGTCTCACCGGCGAAGGGTTCGCCGTCGAGGGTGAGACCGTCGTCGGCGTGAGCGGTGAGCACCACTCCCTCGGGGGTCTCGCGCCAGCGGCCGGGTATGTCCGGAAGTCGACCCTCCGGATAGTCGGGGAGCCAGTGCGTACCGGTGAGGGCGAGTGGTCCGTGGGGCGCGGAGACCGTCGCTGTGCGGTCCTCGTGCCACAGCTTCCACTCGGATGCTTCCGTCGTCATGCGCCCCACCCTTACCCGTCCCCCCGGCCTCCGCCAGCCCGGACGCCGAACGGCGGCACGGCCGCGGCACGCCGCGCTCCCCCGCCTCGGTGAGCGCGACGGCGACTCGGCGGGCGCGGCGGATCCACGGCGGCCCGACGCGTCACCCGCCTGGACGACGGCCGTACGGTTCCGGGCCGCCGCCGGCCGCGCCGCCGGGGGCGGGCACCGTCCGCGCCAGGCGGGCGCGGTCCGTGCGTCAGCAGTCGCAGCAGGAAAGGCACTCACAGCACTCGCAGCAGGAACAGGCCTCGCAGCAGCCACTGTCGCAGCCGCAGTCGCAGCTGCCGCAGCCCCCCTCACGCTTCTTGCGCGACCACGGCCCCTCGAACTCGTCGGCGCAGCACACCTTGCAGGTGCAGCAGAGTCCGATCGCGGCCGCGCACCCGGCCCAGAAGCCGCGCTTGCCGGGCCGCGGCGGCTCGCCGCCGAAGGGGTTGCCGCCGAAGGGGTTGCCGCCGCCCGCCGGACCCTGAGGGCTGTACGGACCCTGCGGGCCGTAGGGGCCGCCCTGCTGCGGCGGGCCGAAGGAGTCCTCCGGCGCGTGGCCGCAGGCAGCCGTCCCGAAGGCGCGGTCCACCGACCGCTTCAGCTCGTGCGCGAGCAGCATGTGCGCCAGCCTGCCGTCGGTGAACGCGCACTCGCGCAGCGCCAGCCGGATCCCGTGCAGCGCGTCGTCGGCGAGGCGGCGGGCCTCGGCCAGGGACGTACCGGTCGCCGTCAGCGGGTTCCAGGCGCCCGCGGCGGCGTCGGCCTCGCGGTCCTCGACGGCGTCCAGCAGATGCGCGAGCCGCCCGAAGAGCCGTCCGGCCTCCGCGAGCGGCTCGGCGTTGCCGGGGCGGCCGGCGAGGACCGCGGTGTGCGCGAAGGCCGCGGCGGTCGCCGTCTCGGTCGGTTCGGTGACCGTGAGCAGTGGGGTGCCAAGGCCGGCGAGCGTCTCGATGCCGAGCTGCCGGTCCACCGCGTCGACGAGCACGGCGGTGTCGAAACCGACGTCGAGACCGGTGCGGGCGCCGGCCCTGCCCCAGCTCGCGGCGACCCGGCGGGCGGCGAGCGCCACCGGCCTGCGCGCCAGCAGACCGTCCCCGTCGGCCACATGGTCGCGGACCTTCGCGGAGGCCAGGACCAGGGAGACGGCGGCGGCGAGCCGGGCGCCCTCGCCCTGCGCCACGGACGCGGTGCGCATCCCGCGCAGCGGACACGGCCCGGCCGTACGCCGCCCTCCCGCGGCGTCGCCCCCGGCCTGAGCCTCCGTCAGGACGGAGATGAGCAGGCCGTCGTAGTTGGTGACGACCCGGGCGAACTGGCCGTGGTCGCCGCGCAGTGCGAGACACAGTCCGCACAGGTGCGCCATCCACTGGCTTTTGAGTCCTTCACCGAGCCGGTGACTGCAGGGCCTCACTATTCCGAACACGACACTCCCCCGTGCCTCGTCAACAACGCTGAGCCGCGGCATCGTACCGGTCCGGGACTTCACCCGTACGCACGGTCTCTCACCCGTACGCCGTGAAGAATCATATTTCACTCACAGTCAGCACCCGTATACGGCATAACCCTTGGGAGCGCGGGCCCTCGACGAACGCGCTGTGCACCAGTACCGTCACGAAACCCCCGCGCGGCGTCAATCCACTTGGCGCGACATCCGCATCATGGACGACCATGGGGAATGCGGAAAGCAAGAATGACCGCTGTGAGAGGAGGCGTCCATGGGATCGGTGCGCAAGGCGAGTGCCTGGCTTGGCCTCGTCGACGACAACGATGACGAGCGTTACTACGACGACGACTACGCCGAGGGGCAGGACTCCGGCGATGCCTGGGTCACCGACCCGCGGGTGAAGGTCGCGTCCGACGCGGCACAGGAGACGGGCCGCCGCATCGGCACGGTCACCCCGGACAGCTTCCGGGACGCGCGCGGCATCGGCGAGCTCTTCCGGGACGGTGTCCCGGTCATCATGAACCTCACGGCCATGGAACCCGCCGACGCCAAGCGTGTCGTCGACTTCGCGGCCGGCCTGACCTTCGGGCTGCGCGGCACCATCGAGCGCGTCGCGACCCGTGTCTTCCTGCTGACCCCGGCCAACACGGAGATCGTCAGCGGCGAGGCCGACCGTCAGTCGGGCGGCTTCTTCAACCAGAGCTGAGGCAGGGCCGCTCACCGGCCATGCCTTCCGCACCGCCGGTCACACGGACCCCGGTCACCGGAAGGCGTCGAGACCGGTGAGCGCCTTGCCCAGCACCAGTTGGTGCATCTCCACGGTGCCCTCGTAGGTGAGCACCGACTCCAGGTTCGTGGCGTGCCGCATCACGGGGTACTCGAGCGAGATCCCGTTGGCGCCGAGGATCGTCCGCGCCGTGCGGCAGATGTCGATGGCCTCCCGCACGTTGTTGAGCTTGCCGAAGCTGACCTGTTCGGGACGGAGCCGTCCCGCGTCCATGCGGCGCCCCAGGTGGTGCGCCAGCAGGATCCCCTTGTGCAGTTCGACCGCCATGTCGGCGAGTTTGGCCTGGGTGAGCTGGAAGCCCCCGATCGGCCTGCCGAACTGCTCGCGCGTCTTCGCGTACGCGACGGCCGCCTCGAAACTGGCGCGCGCGGCGCCCATCGATCCCCACACGATGCCGTAGCGGGCGTGCGAGAGGCAGCTGAGCGGCCCCTTCAGCCCGGTAACCCCCGGCAGCACGGCGTCGGCGGGCAGCCGTACGTCGTCCATGACGAGTTCGCTGGTGACGGAGGCCCGCAGCGACCACTTGTGCTTGATCTCGGGTGCGGAGAACCCGGGGGCGTCGGTGGGCACGACGAAACCGCGGATGCCGTCGTCGGTCCGCGCCCACACCACGGCGACGCCGGCGACCGATCCGTTGGTGATCCACATCTTGCGTCCGCTGAGCACCCAGTCCCCGCCGTCGCGCTTGGCGAAGGTGCGCATGGCCGCCGGGTCGGAGCCGTGGTCGGGCTCGGTGAGACCGAAGCATCCGATGACCTCGCCGGCCGCCATCCGCGGCAGCCAGGTCCGCTTCTGCTCCTCGGAGCCGAACCGGTGGATCGCGTACATGGCCAGCGAGCCCTGCACGGACACGAGCGAGCGGATGCCGGAGTCGGCGGCCTCCAGCTCCAGGCAGGCGAGCCCGTACTGCACGGCGCTCGCGCCGGCGCAGCCGTACCCCGACAGCGACATCCCGAGCGCGCCGATCCCGCCGAGCTCCCTGGCCAGCTCCCGGATGCCGGGCAGCTCGCCCTTCTCGTACCACTCGGCGACGTGCGGCAGCACCCGGTCCTCCGCCCAGGACCGCACGGTGTCGCGGATCGCGAGGTCCTCGGGCTCCAGCAGGTCGTCGAGACCCAGCGGATCGGCGGGGTCGAAGGGCGGCAGCTTCGAGGACGCGGACATGGGGCAGCCTCCGGGGCGGTAGGGACCAGCACGGTGAAACTAGCACCGCTAGTCACACAGGCGACTCGAGGGACGTTACGACGCGGTCTCCCCCCAAGTCCAGAGCCCCCGGCCCCCGCGCGGCTGCGCGGGCACCCGGGAGCGGACGCTACGCGGAGACCCGGGACGGGGCCGCCTCCCGGGGCGCGGGGATCTCCGCCGGGCCCGGCACGGACGCACCGCACTCCATGACCCGCGGCAGCCGCAGCGCCATCACCGCCCCGAGGAGCAGCAGGCCCGCGCTGACCAGCAGGGTGACGTGCAGTCCGTGCACGAAGGAGTCCCGCGCTGCGGCCCGCAGCGCGGCGCCCGGCGCGCCGCCGAGCCGCGCGGCGACCTCGTACGCCTCGCCCAGCGAGTGCCCGGCGGCGTCGGAGTCCGCCGCGGGGACCCCGGGCACCGAGGCGAGCCCGGGGGCGTACGCGGCGTTCATCACGCTGCCGAGGAGGGCGATGCCGATACCGGCGCCGAGCTGGTAGGACGTCTCCCCGATCGCCGCGGCCCCGCCCGCCTGGGTGGCCGGCGCCTCGCTGAGCATGGACTCGTACGCGCCGAACAGCGTCGTCTCCAGGCCGAAGCCCAGCAGCACGAAACCGAGGAGCAGCAGGCCGGTGTTGTCGTGCGGGCCCATCGCGGTGAGGGTGACGACGGCCGCCGCGGTGAGGCAGAAGCCGGAGCAGACCATGGCGCGAGGACCGAACCGCCGCAGCGTCTTCGCCCCGGCGAGGCCCGCCGCCATCGCCGCGACGGTGAGCGGCAGCAGCCGCAGTCCCGTCTCCAGCGGCGACAGGTCCAGCACGAGCTGCAGGTACTGGGCGGCGATCAGTTCGAGTCCGACCAGGGCGAGCATGGCCAGCACGATGCAGCCGACCGCCGTGCTGAACGCCGGCCTGGCGAACATCCCGAGGTCGACGAGCGGCTGTGCGCGCCGCTTCTGCCGCCGTACGAATCCGGCCAGCAGCGCACCGCCCGCCAGCAGCGGTACCAGGGTGAACGGGCTGAGCGGCGCCTCGCCGCCGCCGAGCCGCTTGACGCCGAGGACCACGCCGAACAGACCGGCGGCGGCCATCAGCGCGCCGGCCACGTCCCAGGGGCCGTTCCGCTCGCCCTTCGACTCGGGCAGCAGCCGGCGTCCCACGGGCAGGCTGACCAGCATCAGCGGGATGTTGACGAGGAAGACGGATCCCCACCAGAAGTGTTCGAGGAGGAAGCCGCCGAGCAGTGGTCCGACCGCCGCGCCGACGGCGGCGACGGCGCTCCAGATGCCGATGGCGAGCGCGCGCTCACGCCGGTCGGGAAAGACCTGGCGCAGGATCGACAGCGTCGCGGGCATGATCATCGCGCCGCCGACACCGAGCAGCGCACGCGCCCCGATCAGCACCTGCGCGCTCCCGGCGAAGGCCGCGATCGCGGAGGCGACGCCGAAGAGCGCGTAGCCGAGGAGCAGGACGCGTCTGCGGCCGACCCGGTCGCCCAGCGTGCCGAAGAGGATCAGCAGCGAGGCGCAGACGAGGGGATAGACGTCGACGATCCAGAGCAGTTCTATCGCGCCGGGCCTGAGGTCCTCGGTGACGGCGGGCACAGCGACGTGCAGCACGGTGGCGTCGAGGGCCACCAGGAGCAGGCTGACACACAGCACCACGAGGACGACCCAGCGGTTGGCACCGGCCCCGGCCTCCCGACGGCGACACGCGGCGGCCGTGGTCGTCCCGGACATGTACGTACCTCCCAGAGATCCCTCGCGTTCGGCGAAGCCGCGGGGTGGGGACTCCCAGCGGCCGTGGCGGGGAGGAGCGGTGTCTCCCGACGCCCACGCAACAAAGGCGAGTGAGCGCCAGCGTACGCGAGTTCCGGCCACACCCACGTGTCGCACCTCACGTTCGCCCGGCGCACCCGCCCTCGCGCCGGTCACCTGCCCGGCCGCCCCCGGATAATCGAGCCCGTGACCGATCTTGCCGCGCCCCCCGCGCCCCCCTCTCCCCCGGGGATACGCCGGGCGGCCCCCGCCCTCCTCGGCTACGCCGCCGTCCGCGCCCTCGGCGTCCTCGTCCTGGCCCTGTGGAGCGCGGCGAACGGCAAGAGCGCGCACACCCTGCTGACCGCCCGCTGGGACTCGCTCTGGTACACCCGCGTCGCCGGCCACGGCTACGGCTGGGAGGTCCGGCTGCCCAACGGCGACGTGCACTCGAATCTCGCCTTCTTCCCGCTGCTGCCCTGGCTGGAGCGGCTGCTGCCGACGGTCCTCCCTCTCTCCACCGCCGATGCCGGACTGCTGGTGGCCACCGTCGCGTCGGCGGCCGCGGCCTGGGGGATCTTCGCCGTCGCGGACCACCTGTACGGCCGCCGGGCCGGTGTCTGCGCCACGCTGCTGTGGGCGGTGCTCCCCGTCGGGATCGTGCAGTCGATGGCGTACAGCGAGTCACTGTTCACGGCGCTCGCCACCTGGTCGCTGTACGCCGTGCTGACCGAACACTGGCCGACGGCCGGCGTGCTGGCCTCCCTCGCGGGACTCACCCGGCCGGTGGGCGCCGCGGTGGTCGCCGCGCTCTGGGTGGCGGCGATCGCCTCGTTCGCGGCGGACCGGAGGGGCCGGCGGGCCGAGGGCGCCTCCGCGGCCCGGCGCGCTCTCGGCATGGCGCTCGCGCCGCTGGGCACCGCCGGGTACGTCCTGTGGGTCGGCCACCGCACGGGCGGGGGCCCGCTGGGCTATCTCGACGTGCAGGCCGGGTGGGGCAACGGCTTCGACGGCGGGTACGCCTTCGCCCGCTTCGTCGGCTCCAGGTTCACCTCGGCGCCCGGCGCTCTGGCCGGCCTCGGGCTGATCGTGGGGGTCGCGTCGCTCGGGTGGCTGTACGTGGTCTGCGTACGGCAGCGCCAGCCCCTCCCGCTGCTCGTGTACGCGGGGATCGTCACCGCACTGGCCCTGTGCGCGTCGGGATACTTCGGCTCGAAGCCGCGTCTCCTGCTGCCCGCCTTCCCTCTTCTGCTGCCGCTCGCGGTGGCCCTGGCCCGGCTGCGCACGGGCAGGCCGGTGGCGGTGGTGGCGGGCGTCGCGGTGGCGTCGGCGCTCTACGGGGCGTTCTGGCTGAACGGCTCGGGACCGCCGTGACCCGCCCGGGATCGCGGAGGGTGAGCGTGCGGAGAATTCGTCCCGGGCATTCGGTGAACGAATTGATAAGGCCGATAAAACGGCCCCCGACAACGATCAATGGAATTGAAGGCGGGGCCGCGCCCCGATTCCGTAATCCGCAGAAATAAACGCCGTTCTGAGAGCAATCCCACATCACATCGTCATCACAAAGACAGCGATACGGCGTGGAACACAGCTCACTCGCTGTAACGTCGATTGGGTGCGTACCGAACGAAACCTCATCCGTCTGGACCGGGTCTTCGCCCGGCTGGACCGTGAGCCGGAACGACCGGCCCACATCGATGTGCCGAAGATGAGCCGGCACAGGGTCGTGCTGTTCTCCGCGACCCTGGCCTTCTACCTGGCGATCGTGTGGGCCGTACTGATCACGTCGTGGCTCGTGCGCCTCGACTGGCAGGTCATGTTCTTCCGGCCCTACCAGCAGTGGCCCGAGATCCACGCCTTTCTCGACTACTACGTGGTGCTCGGCCAGCGCGGTCCGACGGCGGTGATGGTCGCGGCCTGGCTGGGCTGGCGCTCCTGGCGGCAGCACACGCTCCGTCCGCTGCTGACGCTGGGCGCCGCGCTCCTGCTGCTGAACGTCACGGTCGGCGCCGCGAAGATCGGCATGGGCCGCCTCGGTCCGCACTACGCCACCACGATCGGCGCGAACGAGATGTGGCTGGGCGGCGACATATTTCCCTCGGGGCACACCGCGAACGCCGTGGTGACCTGGGGCATCCTGGCCTATCTGGCCTCGACCGGGCGCGCCCGGCGCTGGCTGTCCGCGCTCTCCGCCGTCACCTCGCTCGGTGTCGGCCTCACCACGGTCTATCTCGGTACGCACTGGCTGAGCGACGTGGTGCTGGGCTGGGCCGCGGGCCTGCTGATCCTGCTGGCGCTGCCCTGGTTCGAGCCGCTGATCGCCCGGGCCGAGGCCGGGATCTTCGCGGTGCGCGACGCCTGGCGCCGCCGCCGTGCGGTCATCGCGCCCGTCCCCGCGGCCTCTCCGGCCACGGCGCCCGTCCTGCTCAACCGGTCCGCGTCACCGGACGGGGACGCCCCGGCCCGCGAGACCGTCGCCGCCCGCACCTCACGTCAGGCCGTCTACCTGGCCCCGGGTCCGCACACCACGCGCGGCGAGCGCACCCCGGTGACACCGGCGGGCAGCCGCCGGCCGCCGCACGCCGACCGGATGCCGCGCGGCACCACCTCGGCCGCCCGTCCGCTGACCGGCGGCTGAGCACTCCACCGCGGGGCGGTACGCACACATCAGCCCCGTGGCCGACGACGCGGTGAGGGCCCGGCATCCCGAGGATGCCGGGCCCTCACCGCGTGCGGACGCCTGACTCCGGCGGCGGGCGTGGTCAGCCCTTCCAGCAGCGGGTCACCCTGCCGTCCGTGACCTCGAAGTTCAGCCGGCCCACGCGGTACTCCATGGTGATCACCGTGCCCGGCCGGAGCGAGCGCACGGTGGACCAGCCCCGCTCCCGGGCACGGTGCTCGGCGCTGGTCGCGTCCAGTCCGACATAGGCGTCCGGGCTGTCCTGGGGCTCTGCGGGAGAAGAGGGAATCGGTGCCATGTCCCTACGCTACGGCCAATCCGGCCGGGGAGGCCCGGGCTCCCGCGCCAAGACGCCCGGCCGGTGACGGCGGGGCCCGCCACGATGCGTGACCCGTACCGGCCCGGTCACGCTTCTGTCACAGCACCACGACACCCGTCACGGCCGAACTCCTTCACACGAACGGGCGGTTGTGCCCGGATTTCCGAAGCCGGGACGGAATGCGCGGGCACTCGCCGCCGCGGCGGGGGAACTCCTGTGAATTCGACCGGGCATACCGTCCGGGAAAACCTTTCTTCCGGCATCGGCCGGCAGACCCCCTTTCGAGGCGGGCGGCAGGGACGGCACAGGAAAGACACATCTTCAGCACACGGTGTCCGTATGCCCCCGGTCCAGGGCGCGGGACAGCCGGTCCCGCACGGCCCCGACCGCCCCGGTCAGCCCGGCGGGTTCGAGCACCTCGAACTCGAACCCCATCAGCACCACGTGAATCACCATCACGTCCAGGCTCGCGGCCCCCGTACGCAGCAGGCAGGTGTCCTCGCTCTCCGCCTCCAGCGTCCCGGCCGAGGGCGAGATCCGCGCGGCGGCCTCCTCCAGGGGCACCAGAAGCCGGACCACGCCGTGCTCGGCGTAAGCCCGTATGGAGACGCCCTCGGAGACGTAGGCGGCCAGGTCGTCGGCCGGCGGGGTGCGCGGCGTGAAGCGCGGTCCGTGCGGCGGCCTGGGCGTGACCCGGTCGACGCGGAACGTACGCCAGTCGTCGCGGTCGACGTCCCAGGCGACCAGGTACCAGCGGCGCTCCGTGCAGACCAGCCGGTGCGGTTCCACGGTGCGGCGGGCCGGGGAGCCGTCGTGGGCGCGGTACTCGAAGCGCAGCCGCTCGGAGTCCCGGCAGGCGTTGGCGAGTTCGATGAGCACGGACGGGTCGACGGCCGAGGCCCCCGGGCCGCGCAGCATCGGCACGGTGAAGGCGTTGAGCGCGCCCACCCGGCGGCGCAGCCGGCCGGGCAGCACCTGCTCCAGCTTGGCCAGGGCGCGTACGGAGCTCTCGCCGATGCCTTCGATGCCCTGGCCCGCGGCGGTGCGCAGACCGACGGCGACGGCCACCGCCTCGTCGTCGTCCAGGAGCAGCGGCGGCAGTTCGGCGCCCGCGCCGAGGTGGTAGCCGCCGCCGGTGCCGGGGCTGGCGTTCACCGGGTAGCCGAGCTCGCGCAGCCGGTCGACGTCGCGGCGGACGGTGCGGGGTGTGACCCCGAGACGGTCCGCCAGGGCGGCTCCGGACCATTCGCGGTGGGCCTGCAGCAGGGAGAGCAGACGCAGCAGTCGTGCCGAGGTCTCCATCATGGGCGCGAGTCTGCCAGCCCTCGCGGACAGCCACGGTCCGCGAGGGCGGAGTGCTCCGCGGGGGCGGGGGCCCGGCCCCGCCGGGGCCGTCAGTCCGTCTGAGCGGCCTGCGTGTCCTGCGGGGTGGAGCGCTCGGCCGCGGCGACGGCGACCGACAGGTCGTTGTCGTTCGTGTAGTAGGGCCCGGCCTCCACCCGGCCGCCGTCCGCGAGATCCACGGCGGTCCTCGGGTACGTGAAGATCGGTTTCTTGTCGGCGACGTCGTCGAGCAGCCGCGCGATCCGCAGTTCCGGGCCGTCCTCGCCGGCCGGGTGCAGCCACAGGTCCCAGGTGCCGGGCCGCAGGGCCCGGTAGTCGACGGTGAACCCGAACTCCGCCCGGTCCGCCGTGACGTCGGCGCCCAGCCGGGTCCGGGATCCGTCGGCGCCCCGGAGGCGGAGCTCGGCGCGGGCGCCGGGGGCGCACCCGGTGCCGTAGACCCGTCCGCTCACACTCAAGGTGCCGTCCGAGATGCGCAGTTCGCCCGCCTCGGCGTGCGGGGCGCGCAGCCAGCTGCGGACGGACAGGTTCCCGTGCTTGGTGGCGTACGGGATGCGGACGGCGACGTGGCCCCGGGAGGCGGTGGGCACGCGGTCGACGAGCGAACGCAGGTCGTTGACGCCCGGCAGCAGGCGCTGCGGCTCGCCGTCGGCCACCCGCGCGTAGGCGTCCCAGCGGCCCTCGGGCAGTGCGACGCCGCTGGGCAGCGCGGCGCGCAGCCGGCCGTCCCCGGCCGGGGTCAGCGGCAGGTTCACGTCCGCCCGGCCGTCCCGGCTGCGCAGGACCAGTGTCGCGGATCCGGGCTCGCCCGTCTCGGTGACGTCGAAGGTGAGGCCGCCCGCGGAGTCCGCGACGCAGTCGGCGCGAGGCGGCATCGCGGTGTCCTGTCCGGAGTGCTCGTTCGTGGACTGCGGAGCGAGCGTCATCATGCGGTGCGCCCCTTTCCGAGTGCGGTGCGACCGGCGGCCCTGACGGCGTACGCGCTGCCGAGCAGCGCTCCACGGGTGCGGTGCAGCGAGCCCCGCATCCGGCCGCCGAACGAGGCACGGCCGTGTGCGCCGAGGCCGGTGAAGATCGACTCGTACCGCTCGGCTATGCGGGCCGGGTCGAAGCGTTCGGAGTCCTTGAGGGCGGCCTCCGCCATCCGCAGGCGCAGCGCGTCGTCGTTGATGAGTTCCAGGAGTCCGGCGGCGATGGCCTCGACGTTGCCGACCTCGACGAGGCGGCCGTCGACACCGTTGTCGATGATCTCGCCGGGTCCGTGCGGGCAGTCCGTGGAGACCACGGGCAGTCCGCAGCGCATGGCCTCGACGATGGTCATGCCGAAGGACTCCAGGCTGGAGGTGACGGCGGCGATGGAGCCCTTGGCCCACTCCGGCTCGATGGGGTTGGCGGGGCCCATCAGATAGACGTGGTTGTACAGGCCGAGTTCGTCGATGAGGGCCCGCAGGCTGTCCTTCTGCCGGCCGCCGCCGTAGATGCGCAGACGCCAGTCCGGCCGCTGGGCGCGCACCCGGTCGAAGGCCCGGATCAGCAGGTCGTACCGCTTCACCGGGGCGAGCCGTCCGGCCGCCACCACCCATTTGCCGGAGCCGTCCGCGGGCTCGATGCCGGGTGCCGGCACGGGGTTGGGCACGGCCTCCACGTGGACGCCGGGCAGCCGCATCCTGCGGCGGTAGGCGCGGGCGTCCGCCTCGGTGGTCGTGGTGAGCGCGTCGAGTCTCGGATAGACGCCGCGCAGCGCGGTGCGCAGGGCCGGGGAGTGGCTGTCGAGCGTGAGGTGCTCCTGGCCGACGCGGAGGGGGCCCCGGCGGGTCTGGCGGGCCAGATGGACGTTGAGTCCCGGCCGGGTGCCGACCACGACGTCGGCCTCGACGGAGCCGAGGTGTTCGGCGATGCGCCGGTCGGTGAGGGCGCTGTACTGGCCGTAGCGGCCCTCGCCGCGCGGGAAGACCCGGGCCGGGCGCCGGTGTTCGGGATGGTCCCCGTCGTATCCGGGGTTCTTCTCCCGCAGGTCGACGAGGTGGCGTACGCGGACGTTCGGCCCCGGCGTGAACACCGGCTCGTCGCGGTGCCGGTACACGGAGACGATCTCGACGTCGTGCTGCTCGGCGAGCGTGTCGGCCAGGTTGTACGTCGTCCGGATCGTCCCCCCGATGCCATAAGCGTTGTGTATGAGGAAAGAAATATGCATGCGTCCCCGAATCCCCTGGCTCGTCCGCCTACCGCATGGTTAGACCAGGGACTCCTGGGAATGGTTGGGCGTCATCACCATCCTGTTTCCGAACAGTTGCGCCATCGATAGCCGATTCGGGGAACCATTTCGCCGCGCCCTGCAACACGGCAGGTGAGACGGCCGCTTCACCGCGAAGGGTGTGCGCCACGGCACAACTCCCGCCGCCCTTCCGGGGTTGGCCCGGCCGCCGACTACGGCGCAGCGGTGCGCGGTCGACGCGGGGGGCTCACGGCCGGCCGGGGCCGCGCTCCGTCGCAGTCCGGCGCGAAGCCGCCGCACGGACGCCCTGCAACGACCATTTCCAGCCACCCGCTTCATTCCCTGATTTCCTGATTTGTCGACCCCTCCTTCACAGGGTCCGCTACCTCCTGTGACACCTCGACTCCTCAACTCCTCCCGCGTCAGATGGAGTTGACGCGGAAGGGCACATTCCGCCCGCGGCTTCACCCGGAGCGTCGGATGGTTCGATTCCGTTCGCTTCCGGGCGTGACTCCGGCCACAGATCACCCGTTGTCTTCTTCATGAGCCGGGGACCCCCCGCGTTCATGGGCCGGGAGCCACCCGGCATCGTCACGCACCACATCCCGAGGGAGCCACCCGTGCCGCGCATGCTCGACGTCAGCGACGACGTACGCGCCGAGATCGGCGACGAAGAAGCCGACCGGCTGCTCGCCGGAGACAACGCCCCGGGCGGTTACGACTGCACGTCCTGCCGCACCCCGGGCGACTCGCAACAGGAGCGGACCAGCACCGTCCTGTTCATCGGCGACGAGACCGCCGTCCTCGCCTTCGCCCACGCCACCTGCCTGCCCTCCCAGGTCGTCCAGGTCACCGAGGAGCAGTTGCAGGGCGCCGTGCGCTCCATCGCCGTCGAGGAGGGCCCCGGCCAGGCCGCCCCCGAGCAGGCCGTGCTCGGCGTCACCAGCGGGCTCGTCCTCATCAACGGCGAGCTGCACCCGGCCCTCGTCGTCGAACCGACCGGCCCCATCGCGCGCCCCGGCTCGACCGGGACCGGGGACGACTTCCTGCCGCTCCTCATCGAGCAGGGCTTCCTGCCCGTGACCCAGCTGTCCTCGGTGCCGTCCGTGCTGCCCGGCTGGTCCGTGCTGCTCGCCATGGGCCAGCTGCACGCCGTGCTGCAGCCCGGCACCGGCGGCGGCTCCCCCGTCGCCTGGTGGCAGGCGCACCAGCCGCTCCAGGTCGCCGAGAGCTGGCGGACCGCGGCCAACAAGCTCCAGCAGGTGCTCCTGTTCGCGGCCCCGGTCGGCTCGATCGGCCGGCAGCCCCGCGAGGACCTGCTGCGCGACGCGCTGGACAAGGCCGCGGCGAACGGCCGGCTGGTCGCCGCCGCGCTGCCGCTCGCCGGCACCTGAGGCCGCCCGGCCGCCGGCGGGAACACCCGACGTCACGGGCCGACCCGCCGAGAGCGCGCCGTGACCGCATCCGATGGGCGGCGGGGTCGTTGGCACGTACGTGCACGCATACGACGCCCCCCGCCGCCAGCCGTACCCGTCGCCGATCCCGGCCATGCGCCCCCCGGCCTTCCAGCGAAGCCGGGCCGGGGACACTCCCCTGACACCGGAACCCGCGGGCGGCCGCTCGGCCACGCCGATCTACGACGCCCTCTGTTCCGAGTGGCGCAGCGGGTTCAAGACCCTCCCGGGAGACCGCAGCGGCGAGGAGGACCTCGGCTTCACGGCCTTCGGGCTCGGCCCGTACGGCTCGTACGGCTCGTCCTCGTACGGCTCCGACGGGTATCAGCCCCGTCACGGCGCCCCCCAGCACGCGACCGGGCATCTCGCCACCCTCCCGGCGGTCTCCGACCGCTCCAGGACCGGGGGCGCCCAGGACGGCCGCCCCGAACAGCGGCAGGACCACTCCGCCGGCCGGGCGGCCCCCGTCTGGCAGCCGATCGCGCGGCTGCACACGTCCGGGATGCACCACGTGCCCGCGGCGCTGCCCCCCGGGCCGCGCCGGGGTCTGTGACCCACGCCCGCTGCCACCTCATGCGAACGGCCTCTCCAGGAACCCCGTGAGGGGTCCCGGAGGGGCCGTTCGCCGCTGTCACTTCTTCTTGGCGCCGCGCTTCTCCCGCACACGTACGGAGATGTGGAGCGGCGTGCCCTCGAAGCCGAACTCCTCGCGCAGCCGGCGCTCGATGAAGCGCCGGTAGCCGTGCTCGATGAAGCCGGAGGCGAAGAGCACGAACCGCGGCGGCTTGGTGCCCGCCTGGGTGCCGAAGAGGATGCGGGGCTGCTTACCGCCCCGGATCGGGTGCGGGTGGGCGGCGACCAGCTCGCCGAGGAAGGCGTTCAGGCGGCCCGTCGGGACGCGGGTCTCCCAGCCGGCCAGGGCCGCCTCGATCGCCGGGACCAGCTTCTCCATGTGGCGTCCCGTGCGCGCCGAGACGTTGACCCGGGGGGCCCACGCGACCTGGAGGAGTTCGGTCTCGATCTCGCGCTCGAGGTAGTAGCGGCGCTCCTCGTCGAGGGTGTCCCACTTGTTGAACGCCAGCACGATCGCGCGGCCCGCCTCGACGGCCATGGTGACGATCCGCTGGTCCTGCACGGAGATGCTCTCCGAGGCGTCGATCAGGATGACGGCGACCTCGGCCTTCTCCACGGCGGCCGCCGTGCGCAGCGAGGCGTAGTAGTCGGCGCCCTGCTGGAGATGGACGCGCTTGCGGATGCCCGCCGTGTCGACGAACTTCCAGGTGACACCGCCGAGTTCGATGAGCTCGTCGACCGGGTCGCGGGTGGTGCCGGCGAGTTCGTTGACGACGACGCGCTCCTCGTTCGCCACCTTGTTCAGCAGCGACGACTTGCCGACGTTCGGACGGCCGATGAGGGCGATGCGGCGCGGACCGCCGACCGCGGCGCCGAAGGTCTGCGCGGGAGCCTCGGGCAGCGCCTCCAGGACGGCGTCCAGCATGTCGCCGGTGCCGCGGCCGTGCAGCGCGGAGACGGGGTGCGGCTCGCCGAGGCCCAGGGACCACAGGTAGGAGGCGTCGGCCTCGCCGCTCGGGCCGTCGACCTTGTTGGCGCACAGCACGACGGGCTTGCCCGCCTTGCGCAGCAGCCGTACGACGGCCTCGTCGGTGTCCGTGGCGCCCACCTTGGCGTCGACGACGAAGACGACGGCGTCGGCCGCCTCGATCGCGTACTCGGCCTGCGCCGCGACGGAGGCGTCGATCCCGAGGACGTCCTGCTCCCAGCCGCCGGTGTCGACGACCTTGAAGCGGCGGCCCGCCCACTCGGCCTCGTAGGTGACGCGGTCACGGGTGACGCCCGGCTTGTCCTCGACGACGGCCTCGCGGCGGCCGATGATCCGGTTCACCAGGGTCGACTTGCCGACATTCGGGCGGCCGACGACGGCGAGGACGGGCAGCGGGCCGTGACCGGCCTCCTCGATCGCGCCCTCGACGTCCTCGATGTCGAAGCCCTCTTCGGCGGCCAGCTCCATGAACTGCGCGTACTCGGCGTCGCCGAGCGCCCCGTGGTCGTGCTCCTCGCCCGATCCCTCGGAGTGGATGTGGTCGTTCATGAAGTCCGTACCTCGTCGTTCATCGTGGTGATCGGTGGGCCCCCCGTACCGGGCGGTCCACTACTCGAGTGTCGCTCAGCGTCCGGTCAGACGCCTGGCGTTTTCCAGGTGGGCGCCGAGCCTGCCCTGGATGCGCACGGTCGCCTCGTCGAGCGCCTTGCGCGTACGCCGTCCGCTGCCGTCGCCCGCCTGGAACGGGTCGCCGAAGACGACGTCGACCCGGATGCGCAGCGGAGGCAGCGCCTTGGTCAACCGTCCGCGCCGCTCCGTGCTTCCCAGCACGGCGACCGGGACGATCGGCGCGCCGCCGCGGACGGCGAAGTAGGCGAGTCCCGCGCGCAGCGAGGCGAAGTCGCCCTCGCCGCGGGTGCCCTCGGGGAAGATGCCGAGCACGCCGCCGTTCTTCAGGACGGCGAGGGCCTGGGTGATCGCCGTGCGGTCGGCGGTCGTGCGGTCCACCTTCACCTGGCCGATGCCCAGCAGGAAGGGGTCGAGCGGGCCGACGAACGCTTCCTTCTTGATCAGGAAGTGGGTGGGCCGGGGGGCCACGCCCATGACCATCGGGCCGTCGATGTTGTGCGAGTGGTTCACCGCGAGGATCACCGGGCCGCTCGCGGGCACCCGCCAGGCACCCAGGACCCTCGGCTTGAACAGCCCGTACATCAGGCCGACGCCGATACGGCGCCCGATCTCCGCACCGCGTGCGGAAGGCGCGTCGGTCACTTGGCCGCCCGCTTCTCCTCGACCAGGGTGACGACGCACTCGATGACCTGCTGGAGCGTGAGGTCGGAGGTGTCCACCTCGACGGCGTCGTCCGCCTTGGCGAGCGGGGAGGTCTTGCGGCCGGAGTCGGCCGCGTCGCGCTTCAGCAGGGCCTCGCGGGTCGTGTGGACGTCGGCGCCCTTCAGCTCACCGCTGCGGCGGGCCGCGCGGGCCTCCGGGGAGGCGGTGAGGAAGATCTTCAGGTCGGCGTCGGGCAGCACGGTCGTGCCGATGTCACGGCCCTCGACCACTATGCCGCCCTCGGCGGCCGCGGCGATGGCACGCTGCAGCTCGGTGATGCGGGTGCGCACCTCGGGCACGGCGCTGACCGCGCTGACCTTGGAGGTGACCTCCTGGGTGCGGATCGGGCCCGAGACGTCGGTCCCGTCGACGGTGATCGCCGGCGCGGACGGGTCGGTGCCCGAGAGGATCTCCGGCTTCCCGGCCACGGCGGCGATGGCGCCGGGGTCGGTGAGGTCGATGCCGTTGTTCACCATCCACCAGGTGATCGCCCGGTACTGGGCGCCGGTGTCCAGGTAGCTGAGGCCGAGCTGTCCGGCGACGGCCTTCGAGGTGCTCGACTTGCCCGTGCCGGAGGGGCCGTCGATGGCGACAATCACTGCCGGGGCGGTCCGGGCGGCGGTTTCCACGGTGACGGACACCTTCCTGGTACGGGGTGGTCTGGGCGTGTGCGGGCGGCGGACGCGCCCCGCACAAGGTTACTGGCTTCCCGGACCCCGTTCGACGGGCCCTTCCCGGACCCCAGCGGCCGGGCGGCCGCACCTACTGCCGCAGCGCCCAGCCGCGCTCCCGCAGCGCCGCGCTCAGGACCGGGGCCGCCTTCGGTTCGACCATGAGCTGCACCAGGCCGGCCTGCTGTCCGGTGGCGTGCTCGATGCGTACGTCCTCGATGTTGACGCCGGCCATCCCGGCGTCCGCGAAGATGCGGGCCAGCTGGCCCGGCTGGTCGTCGATGAGGACGGCCACGGTCTCGTAGGCGGCGGGGGCCGCCCCGTGCTTGCCGGGGACGCGGACCTGGCCGGCGTTGCCCCGGCGCAGGAGGGCCTCGACACCGGTGGCGCCCTCGCGCCGCTCGTCCTCGTCGCGGGACTGCAGGGAGCGCAGGGCGCGGACCGTCTCGTCGAGGTCGGCGGAGACGTCGGCGAGCAGGTCGGCCACCGGTCCCGGGTTCGCCGAGAGGATGTCGATCCACATCCGGGGGTCGGAGGCGGCGATCCTGGTCACATCGCGGATGCCCTGGCCGCAGAGGCGTACGGCCGCCTCCTCCGCGTGCTCCAGGCGCGCGGCGACCATGCTGGAGACCAGGTGCGGCATGTGGGAGACGAGGGCCACGGCCCGGTCGTGGGCGTCCGCGTCCATCACGACGGGCACGGCGCTGCAGTGCGACACCAGCTCCAGTGCGAGGTTCAGCACCTCGGTCTCGGTGTCGCGGGTGGGCGTGAGCACCCAGGGACGGCCCTCGAAGAGGTCGGCCGTGGCGGCCAGCGGGCCCGATTTCTCGCGGCCCGACATGGGGTGCGAGCCGATGTAGGCGCGCAGGTCGAGGCCGAGCGCCTCCAGCTCGCGGCGCGGGCCGCCCTTGACGCTGGCCACGTCGAGGTAGCCGCGCGCGGCCGACCGCCGGATCGCGTCCGCGAGGGTCGCGGCCACGTGCGCGGGCGGCGCGGCCACGATCGCCAGGTCGACCGGGCCCTCGGGCGCCGCGTCGGTGCCGGCCCCGAGGGCGGCGGCCGTACGGGCCTGCTCCGGGTCGTGGTCGGCGAGGTGCACGGCGACGCCGCGGCGGGTCAGCGCCAGGGCCGCGGACGTACCGATCAGCCCGGTCCCGATGACGAGTGCGGTTCTCACTGGGCAATGTCCTTGCGCAGCGCGCCCGCGGCGCCCAGGTAGACGTGCGCGATGTCGGCGCGGGGCTTGTCGGACTCGATGTGGGCGAGGATCCGGACGACCCGCGGCATCGCGCCCTCGATGTCCAGCTCCTGCGCGCAGATCAGCGGTACGTCGACGATGCCGAGGCCGCGGGCGGCGGCCGCCGGGAAGTCGCTGTGCAGATCGGGCGTCGCGGTGAACCAGACGCTGATCAGGTCGTCGGCGGTGAGGCCGTTGCGCTCGAGGAGGGCGGTGAGCAGTGCCTTGACCTGCTCGTCCATGTGTCCGGCGTCGTCCCGCTCCAGTTGGACGGCGCCCCGGACCGCTCGTACCGCCACGGTGATGCTCCTCGCTGATCTGCCTGCGTGTCGTGACCCACCAGCCTAGTCAGCCCCGGTGCCGGTGGTGCGCGGCGCCCGACTGGCGAGACGGGTGGGACGGCGGCGTACACACCGCCGGGGTGCTTCGCCCCGGGGACATCGGGTGACAAACTCCCCCTGCTCCGCCCGGAGCGGCCGGGCGGAGTCCGCCGTCCGGATCCCCGTACGTACGGAGTGGTGACATGACCGACGGCCCGGCACGGCGCACCGTCCTCGCGACCTCGGCGGCGACGCTCCTGGCGGGCTGCGGCTCGTCCGGTGACGGGAACGGGGACGACGGGGGCTCCTCGGCCACACCCACGGCGTCGAAGGGGGCCGGCGGGAAGGAACTCGCGAGCACGGCGGACATCCCGGTGGGCGGCGGAAAGATCTTCCCGGACGAGAAGGTCGTGGTGACGCAGCCCCGGGAGAAGGAGTTCAAGGCCTTCTCCGCCGTCTGCACCCACATGGGCTGCACCGTCGGCAGCGTCACGGACGGCACGATCGACTGCCCCTGCCACGGCTCCAGGTACCGGATCGAGGACGCCTCGGTGGCCCGGGGCCCGGCGACGAAGCCGCTGCCCCCGCGCAGGATCACGGTCACCGGAAATTCGATCCGCCTGGCGTGAGCGGGGACGTACGCTCCCGGACATGCACCCCGAGGCCCTGGTCCGCGACCACACGATCTACGCCTGCGTCATCGGTTCGCGCGCCTTCGGCCTGGCCACGGAGGGCAGCGACACCGACCGGCGCGGAGTCTTCGCGGCCCCGGCGCCGCTCTTCTGGCGGTTCGACAAGCCGCCCACGCACGTCGAGGGACCGGCCGAGGAGCAGTTCAGCTGGGAGCTCGAGCGCTTCTGCGAGCTGGCCCTGCGCGCCAACCCGAACGTCCTGGAGTGCCTGCACTCCCCCCTGGTGGAGCACGTGGACGCCACCGGCCGCGAACTGCTCGGCCTCCGTGACGCCTTCCTCTCCCTCCGGGCCCACGAGACGTTCACGCGCTACGCGATGGGCCAGCGCAGGAAGCTCGTCGCCGATGTGCGCACCCACGGCGCGCCCCGCTGGAAGCACGCCATGCACCTGCTCCGCCTCCTGGCGAGCTGCCGCGACCTGCTGCGCACCGGGACCCTGGCCGTCGACGTCGGCGACCAGCGCGAGCCGCTGCTCGCAGTGAAGCGCGGGGAGCTGTCCTGGCCCCGGGTCGAGTCCTGGATGACCCGGCTGGCGCGGGAGGCGGACGACGCGGTGGCGGGCAGCCCGCTGCCCCCGGAGCCGGACCGCGCGCGGGTGGAGGACTTCCTCGTCCGGGTGCGGCGCGCCTCGGTGGACGCCTGACGGCCCCCGGCCCGGTCAGGCGTCCCAGAGCGTGCCCAGGGCCAGCAGGTCGCTCCGGTACTCGACGCGGTCGGCCCACTCGGCCGGCCAGGCGTCCGCTCCGTGATGGGCACCGGCGAAGGCGCCCGCGAGGCAGGCGATGGAGTCGGAGTCGCCGGACGTGCAGGCGGCCCGGCGCAGCGCCGTGACCGGCTCGTCGACGAACTGCAGGAAGCACAGCAGGCCGGTGGCGAGCGCCTCCTCGGCGATCCAGCCCCCGCCCGTGGCCAGGCAGGGGTCCGTCTCGGGCGAGACGGTGCGCACGGCGTGGGCCAGGCGCTCCAGGACGTCCAGGCACTCGTCCCAGCCCCGGCCTATGAAGTCCTCCGGGGTGTCGTCCCCGGCCAGGGTCCACAGGTCGCCGAGCCAGCGGGAGTGGTAGCGGCGGCGGTTGTCGTACGCGTAGGAGCGCAGCAGGCCGACCAGTCCGGTCGGTTCGGCGCCCTGCGCGAGGAGCCGGACGGCGTGGGCGGTGAGGTCGGAGGCGGCGAGCGCCGTCGGGTGGCCGTGGGTGAGCGCGGCCTGCATCTGCGCGGCGCCCGCCCGCTGCTCGTCGCCCAGCCCGGGGACGAGCCCGAGCGGCGCCACCCGCATGTTGGCGCCGCAGCCCTTCGAGTGCACCTGGCCGGCCTGCTGCCAGGGCCGCTGCGGGTCCGCCAGCAGCCCGCAGGCGACGAGGCAGGTGTGGCCGGGGGCCCGGTTGTTGTCGGGCGAGCGGTACCAGGCGACGAACTCCTCGCGCAGCGGCCGCTCCAGACGGTCCGGTCCGAGGGGGCCGCGGTCGGCCGCCGTGCGCAGAGCGCGGCCCAGCGCCAGCGTCATCTGTGTGTCGTCCGTGACGATCGCGGGCCTCGGCAGCTCCATGCCGCGCCAGGGGCCGCATTTGGCGAGGATCGACGGCACGTCGTTGAACTCGGTCGGGAACCCGAGCGCGTCGCCGAGCGCGAGACCGGTCAGGGATCCGGTCGCGGCGCGCTTGGTGCGGGTCGTGGTGGTCATGAGGGCCGTCCTTCCGGGGCGGGGCGCAGCAGGGGCGGGTGCAGGGCGGTGGCGGGGCCCGCGCGGTAGAGGGCGGCCGGCTTGCCGCGGCCCCGGGTGAGGCGTGCGGCGCCGGGCACCGGTTCGACGAAGCCCGGGGTGGCGAGCACCTTGCGCCGGAAGTTGGGCCGGTCGGGAGCGGTGCCCCACACGGTCTCGTAGACCTGCCGGAGCTCGCCGAGGGTGAACTCGGCGGGGCAGAAGGCGGTGGCGAGACAGGTGTACTCGAGCTGGGCGCCGACGCGGTCGTGGGCGTCGGCGAGGATGCGGTCGTGATCGAAGGCGAGCGGTCCCGTCTCGCCGTACGGCACCCAGCGGGCCTGGGCCGCGTCACCGCCGCCACGCGGCTCGGGCGGGTTCGGCAGGAGTGCGGTGAAGGCGACGGAGACGACCCGCATCCGGGGGTCGCGGCCCGGCTCGCTGTAGGTGCGCAGCTGTTCCAGGTGGAGTCCGGAGACGTCGGCCAGGCCGGTCTCCTCGGCGAGTTCGCGCCGGGCGGCCGCCTCCGCGGACTCGTCGGGCAGGACGAACCCGCCCGGCAGCGCCCAGCGGCCCGCGTAGGGCTGCTGCCCCCGCTCGACGAGCAGGACGTGCAGCGCGCCGTCCCGGATGGTCAGGACGGCCAGGTCGGCGGTGACGGCGAACGGCTCGAAGGCGTACTTGTCGTAGCCCTCGGGCGCGGTGCCGCCGGTGTCGTGGGCTCGCGGTGCGGGCACGCCCGCCTCCTCGTCCGGTCACGGGCACTGCTTATGAGTCAGTGCGACCAATAGTCACTCTGACTATAAAGGCGGGGGTCCGCGGCGGCAAGCCCTCGCGCGCAAACGGAACGGCCGGCCCGGGACAGCGTCCTGGACCGGCCGTCGTGCCGTGCACCCGTACGTCCTACAGGTCGACCTCGTTCATCAGCATGCCGACCTCGGTGTTGGACAGGCGGCGCAGCCAGCCCGACTTCTGGTCACCGAGGGTGATCGGGCCGAACGCCACGCGGACCAGCTTGTCCACGGGGAAGCCCGCCTCGGCGAGCATCCGGCGCACGATGTGCTTGCGGCCCTCGTGCAGGGTGACCTCGACGAGGTAGTTCTTGCCGGTCTGCTCGACGACGCGGAAGTGGTCCGCGCGCGCGTAGCCGTCCTCCAGCTGGATGCCGTCCTTGAGCTGCTTGCCCAGGTCACGCGGGATCGGGCCCACGATGTGCGCCAGGTAGGTCTTCTTCACGCCGTACTTGGGGTGGGTCAGCCGGTGCGCCAGCTCGCCGTGGTTGGTGAGCAGGATGACGCCCTCGGTCTCGGTGTCGAGCCGGCCCACGTGGAAGAGCCGCGTCTCGCGGTTCGTCACGTAGTCGCCGAGGCACTGCCGCCCCTCGGGGTCCTCCATGGTGGAGACGACACCCGCGGGCTTGTTCAGGGAGAAGAACTGGTACGACTGGGTCGCGACCGTCAGTCCGTCGACCTTGATCTCGTCCGTCTCCGGCTGGACCCGCAGGCCCTGCTCCAGGACGATCTCGCCGTTGACCTCGACGCGGGCCTGCTCGATCAGCTCCTCGCAGGAACGCCGCGAGCCGTAGCCCGCGCGCGCGAGCACCTTCTGCAGGCGCTCGCCCTCCTGCTCGGCGCCCGGGAAGGTCTTCGGCGGCTTGACGTCCTTCTTGCCCGCGTACCGCTCCCGGTTGCGCTCCTCGGCCCGCGTCTCGTACTCACGGGAGCGCGCGGGCGCCGTACGGCCGCCGGTCTGCCGGCTCTGCTTGGGGCCGCCCTTGGCACCGCCGCGCGCCGCGTTTCCGCGTCCGGACTTGGGGCCCTCCTTGCTCGCGCCGGGGCCCACGTCGTAGCGGCGCTCCTCGGGACGGGGCTTGCCGGCGCGCTTGTCCTGGCTGTCGTCGCGCCTGTTTCCCGCCCCCCGGTAGTTCCCGCGTCCGCTGCTGTTCCTACCGTTACCGCTGCTTGGCATCAAAGTTCCGTCGTCGTCGGGTCATCTGTGTCCGGTGCGTCCGGATCGAACGACGGGACACCTTCCTGCGTCTCGGCCTCGATCGCGTCCGCCTCGGGGAGGAAGGGCGCGAGCTCCGGGAGCTCGTCCAGGCCGCGCAGGCCCATCCGCTCCAGGAAGTAGTTCGTCGTCCTGTACAGGATCGCACCTGTTTCGGGTTCCGCGCCCGCCTCCTCCACGAGACCTCGCTGGAGCAGGGTGCGCATCACACCGTCGCAGTTCACTCCGCGCACGGCGGAAACCCGTGAACGGCTGACCGGCTGACGGTACGCGACCACCGCCAGCGTCTCCAGGGCCGCCTGGGTCAGCCGGGCCTGCTGGCCGTCGAGGACGAAGCGCTCCACGGCCGCCGCGTACGCGGGCCGGGTGTAGAAGCGCCAGCCGCCCGCGATCAGGCGCAGCTCGAAGCCGCGGCCCTGGACGGTGTACTCGTCGGCCAGCGCCCGCAGCGCGTCCGCGACCTGCCGGCGGGGCCGCTCCAGGATTTTCGCGAGGTGCTCCTCGGTCGCGGGCTCGTCCACGACCATCAGGACGGCCTCCAGGGCGGGCCCGAGGTCGAGGTCCGCCACGGTCCCGGTCCCCGCCGGCGTCCCGGTCCCCGCCGGTGTCCCGGTCGTCTCGTCGTTCACGCCTTCTCCTCCCTCTCGGGCCTGCCGGAACCGTCTGGCTTCCCGGGCCGCTCCGCCCCGGCCTCCGCGGGCTCCTCGGGCGGCCTGTCGAACTCGTCGGTCACCCGCGGCTGCCCGGCGCCGTCCCCGCCCGTCCAGCGGACCAGCAGCTCGCCCAGGGCGTCCTCCTGGTCGAGGGCGACGGCCTTCTCCCGGTACAGCTCCAGCAGGGCGAGGAACCGGGCGACGACGGTGAGGGTGTCCCCCGCGTCCGCCACCAGCGCCTGGAACGTCGCCTCGCCAGCCTCCCTGAGCCGGGCCACCACGATCCCCGCCTGCTCCCGCACGCTCACCAGCGGGGCGTGGATGTGGTCCACGTACACCTGCGGCCTGGGCTTCGGCTGCATCGCCTTGACGGCGAGCCGGGCGAAGCCCTCCGCACCGATGCTGATGACGACGTCGGGCAGCAGCGCGGCGTGGTGGGGTTCGAGGCCCACGGTACGGGGGTGGCGGCGGCCCTCCTCGTCGAGCCGGGCGGTGAAGATGTCCGCGATCCGCTTGTACGCGCGGTACTGCAGCAGCCGGGCGAAGAGCAGGTCCCGTGCCTCCAGGAGGGCGAGGTCGGCCTCGTCCTCCACCTCGGCGGCGGGCAGCAGCCGTGCGGCCTTGAGGTCGAGCAGCGTCGCGGCGACGACCAGGAACTCGGTGGTCTGGTCGAGGTCCCAGTCCGGGCCCATCGCCCGGATGTGCGCCATGAACTCGTCGGTCACCTTCGACAGGGCGACCTCGGTGACGTCCAGCTTGTGCTTGGAGATCAGCTGGAGCAGCAGGTCGAAGGGCCCCTCGAAGTTCGCCAGCCGCACCTTGAAGACCCCGTCGCCGGGCTCCTCGGCCGCCTCCGCGGGGGGTGCGGACGGCTCGGGGGGCCCAGAGGTCCCGGGGGCACCGGGGGCCTCCACGGACGCCGCTGCGGACGGCGGGGGCTCGGACCGGGCGGGCTGTTCGACGGGCGCGGGCGCCTCGGGCGGTCCGGCGGGCTCGGGCGGTCCGGCGGGCTCGGGCCGCGCCGGTGCCGGGCCCGCTCCGGGGCCCCGCCCCAGGGCACGCCGACGGCCGCCGGGGCCGGAGGGGGGTGCGGAGGAGTCGTACGAGGGCATGGCCCTCGCAGGCTACCGCCTACCGCCCGCGGAGCCGTCGTACGAGAATGCTCGCGTCCCCTCGGGACTCGAGGTCGGCGAGCACCACGGCTACCGCCTCCCGGACGATCCGTCCGCGGTCCACCGCGAGCCCGTGCTCACCGCGGAGCACCAGCCGGGCGTGTTCGAGGTCCATGAGTTCCTCGGCGGACACGTACACGGTGATCTTCTCGTCGTGACGCTCGCGCCCGCTGGGCCGGCGCCCGGAGGCACGCCCCCGCTTGCGCGGCTGGGCGGCGGCTGAACCTTCCTGCGCGGGCGGCCGGCGCCCCGCGCTCTCCGGGCCGGCGTCGCGGGCACGGGACTCGCCCGCCTCCGTCTCCGCCTCCGTCGCGACGTGCTCGTCGCCCTCGCCGTCGCCGCCCCGGACGGGCACCGACTGCGGCGCGTCCTCGCCGGCGGCGGCGTCGCTCTCGCCCGCCGGAGCCGGCACCCGGGCCTCACCGTTGGCCCGGCGCGAGGGCGTGGACGCCTGGAGTGCCATTCCCCCGGTCGTACGGAACAGTTCGTCGGCCCCCGGCAGACTCACTCGGCGTGACACCGGGCGAGCACCTCCCTGGCGAGCTGGCGGTAGGCGGCGGCACCGACGGAGTTGGAGGCGTACGTGGTGATCGGCTCACCGGCGACCGTGGTCTCCGGGAAGCGGACCGTGCGCCCGATGACCGTGTGGTAGACGTGGTCGTCGAAGGCCTCGACCACGCGCGCGAGCACCTCACGGCTGTGCACCGTGCGCGAGTCGTACATCGTGGCGAGGATGCCGTCGAGCTCCAGCTCCGGGTTGAGCCGCTCCTGGACCTTCTCGATGGTCTCGGTGAGCAGCGCGACACCGCGCAGCGCGAAGAACTCGCACTCGAGCGGCACGATCACCTTGTGGGCCGCCGTGAGGGCGTTCACGGTGAGCAGGCCGAGCGAGGGCTGACAGTCGATCACGATGTAGTCGTAGTCGGCCATGAGCGGCTTCAGGGCGCGCTGCAGCGTGGACTCGCGCGCGACCTCGCTCACCAGCTGCACCTCGGCGGCGGACAGGTCGATGTTGCTCGGCAGCAGGTCCATGTTGGGGACCGCCGTCTTCAGGAGGACCTCGTCGGCCGCCATGCCCCGCTCCATGAGCAGGTTGTAGACGGTGAGGTCGAGCTCCATGGGGTTGACGCCGAGACCCACGGACAGCGCGCCCTGCGGGTCGAAGTCGACGAGCAGGACCCGGCGTCCGTACTCCGCGAGCGCGGCACCCAGGTTGATGGTCGACGTCGTCTTGCCGACGCCGCCCTTCTGGTTGCACATCGCGATGATCTTCGCGGGGCCGTGGTCGGTCAGCGGGCCAGGGATCGGGAAGTACGGCAGCGGGCGGCCGGTCGGGCCGACGCGCTCACGGCGCTGACGGGCGGCGTCGGGCGCGAGCGTGGCCGCGTACTCGGGATCGGGCTCGTACTCGGCGTCGGGGTCGTAGAAGTGCCCCTCGGGCAGGTCGTCGTAGTCGGCGAAGTGGGTGTGGTTCTCGCCACTTCCGTTGCCGGCCATGGCGTTCACGTGATGGCCATCCATGCTCTTGTGTGCTGTCTGAGTCATCCGGGGACTCTGGTGGGCTGCGAAGGTACGGACAGCGACGGAGCCGACAGCCTCGGGCCCCGTGGGGCCGTGGCCCCGCGTCGGCGTTCCTGGTTGACCACCCCCGGGAGTAAATGTCGACTCATTCACAAGTCGTCTTACCTCCTTGGTGACCAGGAAACTTCTAGATAGGTCAGCGTGGCACCATGCCGACGGTTGGCGACTCTATGGCGTGTCACCGGTTCGCAGCAACACAATCCGCCGGACCCGGCCCGATGTGTCGGCGGCCGCACCCCCCTCTGTCAAGGGTCTCCGGCCTGTCTTCGCCAGGTTCCACCAGTGTGCGAATCGGTTGAAGGGTTACGTTCGAGGCGAGTTGTACGAGTGTCGCGAAGTGAGCCGACACACACCGGCCGGGCCTTGTCGGACAAGGCCCGGCCGGGGAAACGCTGTTGACGACCCGTGTTGACGAATCGCCTTTTCGCGGCGGGAGTCGACTTCTCGGCGGGTCAGCCGATCAGCGACTCCAGGTCGGCGTGCTCCAGACCGTGCGCCTCGGCGACCTCGCGGTAGACCACCTTGCCGTCATGGGTGTTGAGACCCTTGGCCAGCGCGGCGTCGCGGCGCAGCGCCTCGGCCCAGCCGCGGTTCGCCAGTTCCACGATGTAGGGAAGCGTGGCGTTGGTCAGCGCGTAGGTCGAGGTGTTGGGCACGGCGCCGGGCATGTTGGCGACGCAGTAGAAGACCGAGTTGTGGACCGGGAAGGTCGGTTCGGCGTGGGTGGTGGGACGGGAGTCCTCGAAGCAGCCGCCCTGGTCGATGGCGATGTCGACAAGGACACTCCCCGGCTTCATCCGGGACACCAGCTCGTTGGTGACCAGCTTCGGGGCCTTGGCACCCGGGATGAGGACGGCGCCGATGACGAGGTCGGCCTCCAGGCAGGCCTTCTCCAGTTCGAAGGCGTTGGAGACGACGGTCTGGATCTTCGTACCGAAGATCTTGTCGGCTTCCTTGAGCTTGTTGATGTCCTTGTCCAGCAGGGTCACGTGGAAGCCCATGCCGATGGCGATCTGCGCGGCGTTCCAGCCGGAGACACCGCCGCCGATGACGACCGCCTTGGCGGCCAGCACGCCGGGGACACCGCCCGGCAGGACCCCGCGGCCGCCGTTGGCGCGCATCAGGTGGTAGGCGCCCACCTGGGGGGCCAGCCGGCCCGCGACCTCGGACATCGGGGCGAGCAGCGGCAGCGCGCGACTGGGCAGTTCGACCGTCTCGTAGGCGATCGCCGTGGTGCCGGACTCGATCAGCGCGTCGGTGCACTCCTTGGACGCGGCCAGGTGCAGGTAGGTGAAGAGCGTCTGGTCCTTGCGGAGGCGGTGGTACTCCTCGGCGACGGGCTCCTTGACCTTCAGCAGCAGGTCGGCGGTGGCCCAGACCTCGTCCGCGGTCTCCAGGATCCGCGCACCGGCGGAGACGAACTCGTCGTCCGTGATCGAGGAGCCGACACCGGCGCTCTGCTCGACGAAGACCTGGTGGCCGTGGCGTACCAGCTCGTGCACGCCGGCGGGGGTGATGGCCACCCGGAACTCGTTGTTCTTGACCTCGCGGGGGATACCGACCTTCACGTCGATCACGGTCCTTGACTCAGAGGGTTCTGGGGCTGTGCATGCCGGGGCGACACGGGCCGGGGCAATGCATGTCGTATCCGGATGCACGGGTGCATAGCGGAGACACCACGAAAGAACGCGGCGGAGCCAGTTTAATGAAGGGGTTCTCTCTGTCTAGCCTTTCAAAGCATCAATCTTTCGTGGACACGCTACGGATTTCGCAGGTTCCCGCGTCGTATGGCTTGGTCGGTGCCTCCTCGGCGGCCTCATCTCCCAGCATGCGCTCGGCCGTGCCGCGGTGCAGCCGGGCGGCGGCCGGGTCGCCGAGCCGCTCCAGGGTGTCGGCCAGCCGGAGCCGCAACGCGGCCTGCAGCCGCGTGTCCTCGGCACGCCGCGCCCACTCCACCGCCTCCTGGCAGGTGCGCAGGGACTCCTCGGGCCGCCCGGCGTACTCCTGGACGCGTGCCAGCTCGCTCAGCGCCCGGGCGAGCCCGGCGGTGTCGCCGTTCCTGCGGTGTCCGGTGACCGCGGAGCTCCAGTTGCGCAGCGCCTCCCCGTAGCGGCCCGCGTAGGTGTGCGCGGTGGCGATGCGGCCGTACAGCCGGGCGGCGTCGGCGCGCTCGCCGCGGGCGAGCCGCTGCGCCAGCGCCCTGCCGTACCAGTCGGCCGCCCGGTCGTAGTCCTCCAGCTCCTGGTACGCGCCGCCGACGGATTCCATCGCGCGGCCCGTCGCGTACGGGTCGTTCGCCGCGCGTCCGGCGTCGAGCGCGGCCCGGTAGCGGGCCAGGGCGTCGGCCGTCCGCCCGGTCCGCGCGTCCAGGTCGGCGAGGTTGAGCAGCGCGGCGGCCTTCTCGCGGTGCAGTCCGCGGCGCTCGGCGACGTCCAGGACGAGCCGGTGGATGCCGTACAGCTCGGGCGCCGCCGCGCGCGTCCCGACGTGCGCGGCCAGCGCCCGGGCCAGCGCGGCCATCAGCCGGCGGGCCAGCGTGTCCAGCTCCCCGTCGGCGACGGCGAGCCGGGCGGCGGCCAGCAGCGCCGGCAGCCGGACGCGCAGCCAGTCGGCGGCGGCCCGGGGGGTGGGGAAGCGCAGCGCGCGCGGCATCCCGGCCAGCTTCTCCTGGGCGGGTGAGCTGTCGGTCTCGGTGATCGCGCGGCAGGACACCAGCAGCCGTACGGTCCGCTCCAGCATCCGGGCGCGGGCCAGCTGGAGCTCGGCCGGACGGTCCTGGGACGCGGTGAGCGCGCTCAGCAGCGGCAGCAGCCAGCCGGGCACCTCGTACTGCGGCAGCGGGGACCCGACCGCGCGTACGAGGCCCAGCGCGGCGAAGTCGTCCAGTGCGCGGTGGGCGGCCTCGACCGAGCAGCCCGCGAGCGCGGAGGCCGTCTGCGGGTCGACGGACCCGGCCGGGGCCAGGGAGAGGAGGCGCAGGGTCCGCGCGGCGCTGCCGGACAGCGAGACGTACACCAGCCGGAAGACGCGGACGTGAGCCGAGCCCTCCTCGTCGTCGGTGCGCAGCTGTCTGGCGAGGTCGGCGACGGCCGACTTGGGGCGGGCGGCGAGCCAGCGGCCGGCGAGCACCAGGGCGGCCGGCTGGCCCTCGCACAGTTCGACCAGGCCCTCGGCGGCGAGCGGGTCGACGGTGATGCGCACGGAGCCGGTGAAGCGGCCGAGCAGGTCGAGGGCGGACTTGGTGTCCAGACCGCCCAGGATGCACGGGCGGACGTCGGCGATCCCGGTCAGCGGTCCCCGGGAGACGGCGACGACCAGGCAGCCGGGGGTGTCCGGCAGCAGTGCGTCGACCTGCTCGGCGTCGGCGGCGTCGTCGAGCAGGAGCAGGGCGCGCCGGCCGCTGAGGGCCGCGCGCAGCGCCGCGGCGAGGTCGTCCGCGCAGGCGCCGGGCGGGGTCGGCCGCTCCAGCGCGGTGAGCAGGTCGCACGCGGTGCGCTCGGTGGGGACGGGGGTGCCGTCGGGTTCGGTGAGCCGGGCGCGCAGGAGACCGTCGGGGTACCTCTCGGCGACCTGCCGGGCGAGTTCCTCGGCGAGGGCGGTGCGGCCCGATCCGGGCTTGCCCGCGATGAGCAGCACGCGCGCGCGTGGCGCCTTCCGGCCGGAGAGGGTGTCCAGGCCGGCGCGCTCGATGTCGAGCCGCAGTTCCTTCAACTCGCGTGCGCGGCCCAGGAACTGACACCCCGCAGGAGCGGACGCGGCGGCCGGACGCCGCTCGTTCGCCGGCACTCCGGTGCCGTCGGTGTCCACTGCCTGATCCGTCACGGGGCCACACTCCCGTCCCACTGCGCGCGCATGCCCGCCGGGACTCCGGACGGACGTTCCACGAGCCTAGGCTCTGTCCGGCGGACCATGCCGGAGACGCGGGCTCCGGCACGCTGGTGACCACAAGGAGCCGTTCGTCTCCTTCGGCCCGGTCCGCCGGACAGACCCTAGTTCACGCTCTGCGACGGACCGGGCGGAGCACGGCGGGCCACGACGGGCGGATCCCCTGATCGGATCAGGCGATCGTCACACCGGCCACCCCTTCGGGGGTACCGGCGGCCTCGTCACGCCTCGAAGGGCCGGGCGGGCCACGGGGCCCCGGCCGGGCGCAGCGCGTCGAACCCGTCGCCGGCGCGGGCCGCGAGCAGGGAGAGGACGCCCACCACCAGGCAGTTGTTGTGCAGCTCACCGGCGAGGACACCACGGACCAGCTCGTCGGCGGGGACCCGGGCCAGCTCCATGTCGGCCTCCTCGTCCTCGACCTCGAAGCGGTGGCCCTCGGCCTCGGACAGATCGCGGGCGAGGAAGATGCGGACGGCCTCGTCGCAGCCGCCGGGCGTCGTGTAGACGTCGGTCAGCACCCGCCAGTCGCCGGCCTTGACGTGCGCCTCCTCGTACAGCTCGCGCTGCGCGGCGTGCAGCGGGTTCTCCCCCGGCACGTCGAGCAGCCCGGCCGGGATCTCCCAGAGCCGGTGGCGCACCGGATGCCGGTACTGGCGCAGCACCAGCACCCGGTCCTCGTCGTCGAGGGCGAGGACCGCGACCGAGCCGGGGTGGACCTGGTAGTCGCGTCGGACGACCGAACCGTCGGGCATGACCACGTCGTCGGTGCGCACCGAGGTCTTCTTGCCGACGAAGGGGGTCTCACTCGCCCTGACCTCCCAGTCCTCGGCGGTGTCCTTGATCGTCATGCCCTGTCCTCCCACATGTACAGAAAGAAGCCGGCCGTAGCGAAGAAGCCGGTGCAAGCAGCCGGTAACGGAAACCGGGGTGCGTACCTCGCAAGGCACGCACCCCGGCCACCGTACAACCCCGGTCCTACTTGCCCGTCTTGCGCTCCACCGCGGCCTTGACCAGCCCCGCGAAGAGCGGGTGGGGGCGGGTCGGGCGGGAGCGCAGCTCCGGGTGCGCCTGGGTGGCGACCAGGTAGGGGTGGACGTCGCGCGGGTACTCGACGTACTCGACGAGCTTGCCGTCCGGGGAGGTGCCCGAGAAGAGGAGACCGGCCTTCTTCTCCAGCTCCGCGCGGTAGGCGTTGTTCACCTCGTAGCGGTGGCGGTGCCGCTCCTCGACGTACTCCTTGCCGTCGTACACCTCGCGCACGATCGAGCCCTCGGCCAGCTTGGCCGGGTACATGCCGAGCCGCATGGTGCCGCCCATGTCGCCCTCGCCGGCCACGATGTCCAGCTGCTCGGCCATCGTGGAGACGACCGGGTGGGCGGTGGCGGGGTCGAACTCGGTGGAGTTGGCGTCCGCGATGTCGGCCAGGTTGCGCGCGGCCTCGACCACGATGCACTGCAGCCCCAGGCAGAGACCGAGCAGCGGGATCCTGTTCTCGCGGGCGTACTTGATCGCGCCGACCTTGCCGGTCACACCGCGCTCGCCGAAGCCGCCCGGGATGCAGATCGCGTCGACGTCGCCCAGCTGCTCCTTGGCACCGGCCGGGGTCTTGCAGTCGTCCGAGGTGACCCACTTGATCTTGACGCGGGCCTTGTTGGCGAAGCCTCCCGCGCGCAGCGCCTCGGTGACCGAGAGGTAGGCGTCGGGCAGGTCGATGTACTTGCCGACGAGCGCGAGGTTGATCTCGTGCTCCGGGTTGTGGACCCGGTCGAGCAGGTCGTCCCAGGTCGTCCAGTCCACGTCGCGGAAGGGCAGGTCCAGCTTGCGGACCACGTACGCGTCGAGGCCCTCGGTGTGCAGGACCTTCGGGATGTCGTAGATCGACTTGGCGTCCACGCAGGCCACCACGGCCGCCTCGTCGACGTCGCACATCAGCGAGATCTTGCGCTTGATGGCGGTCGGCACGTCGCGGTCGGCGCGCAGCACGATCGCGTCGGGCTGGATGCCGATGTTGCGCAGCGCGGCCACCGAGTGCTGGGTCGGCTTGGTCTTCAGCTCACCGGACGGGCCGATGTAGGGCAGCAGCGAGATGTGCACCACGAACACGTTGTCGCGGCCCACCTCGTGACGGACCTGGCGGACCGTCTCCAGGAACGGCAGGGACTCGATGTCGCCGACCGTGCCGCCGACCTCGGTGATGACGACGTCGACGTCGTCGGTGGCCATCCGGCGGATGCGGTGCTTGATCTCGTTGGTGATGTGCGGGATGACCTGCACGGTGTCGCCCAGGTACTCGCCGCGCCGCTCCTTGGCGATGACCGTGGAGTACACCTGGCCGGTGGTCACGTTGGCCGAGCCGTCCAGGTCCACGTCGAGGAAGCGCTCGTAGTGGCCGATGTCCAGGTCGGTCTCGGCGCCGTCGTTGGTGACGAACACCTCACCGTGCTGGAACGGGTTCATGGTGCCCGGGTCGACGTTGAGGTAGGGGTCGAGCTTCTGCATGGTGACCCGCAGACCCCGCGCCTTGAGCAGCGCGCCCAGGCTGGAGGCGGTCAGGCCCTTGCCGAGGGAGGAGGCGACACCCCCGGTGACGAAGATGTGCTTGGTCGTCGTGGCTGTGCTGTTTCGGAAAGCAGCGGGCGGCATGGCCAAGAGGGGGCTCCCGTGGTCGCGGTCTGGAGTGCGTACCGGCTGCCGGGCCCGGATGTCCGGGTCTCCGTGCTGCGCCGTCGCTGCGGTTCGGGGGTCCCCTTTTGTCGCTGTTTCCTTCGGGGATGACCACCGGTCCACGGGCTACCAGGGTATCAGCGACGCGACGGGACCGCGCCCGGCGGCGGTGCGGGGCCCCCGCCGCCACACTCCGCGCACGGGCCGACACGGACCCGCACGGTGCTCACCCGATCGGCGCACCCCGGTTGTCCGGAGCGGCACCCGCGGCGGCCACGTGCGTCGTATCCTGCTCGGACACTCGCTGCCGAGCCAGACCGGTCACAACGGCACCACCCCGCCCGTCATCCCGGAACAACGAGAGCTCGTCAGTTCGTTGAGCAAAGATTGTGTGCGTCACTGACTTGCCCCATTGTTCAACGACGCTTTACAACGATCCCTTGACCGCAAGAGCGACCGCCCCCGCGGGGGCGACGTGGCCGTTCGACTGGAGTTGCACGTGGCCGGGCGCATCGAAGACTACGCACTCATCGGAGACATGCAGACAGCCGCGCTGGTCTGCCGGGACGGCACGGTGGACTGGCTGTGCCTGCCCCGCTTCGACTCCCACGCGATCTTCGCGGGCCTGCTGGGCACGGAGGAACACGGATTCTGGCGGCTCGGTCCCGCCCACGCGGGCGACGCCGAACCGCCGACCGCGGCCCGGCGCACCTACCGCGGCGACTCGCTGATCCTCGAATCCGAGTGGGACACGCCGCGCGGCACGGTCCGCGTGACCGATTTCATGCCCCCGCGTGACGGCGCGCCGCAGCTGATCCGGATCGTCGAGGGCGTGTCCGGCCGGGTGCCGATGCGTTCCGCGCTGCGGATGCGTTTCTCCTACGGACGCGTGGTGCCGTGGGTGCACAAGCACGAGGGCCGCACGGTGGCCGTCGCGGGCCCCGACTCCGTGTGGTTCGACACGGTGTGCGAGACCTACGGCAAGGGACTGACGACCTACGCGGACTTCACGGTCGCCCCGGGTGACCGGATCGCGTTCGCCATCTCGTGGGAGCCCTCGCACAAGGAGCCGCCGGCGCTGCCGGAGCCCGAGCAGGCCCTGGAGGCCACCGGGGAGTTCTGGCGCGAGTGGGTCGAGCACTGTACGTACCACGGCCCCTACCGTGAGGCCGTCGTCCGCTCGCTGATCACGCTGAAGGCGCTGACGTACGCGCCGACCGGCGGCATCGTCGCCGCCCCCACGACCTCCCTCCCGGAGGAGATCGGCGGCGTGCGGAACTGGGACTACCGCTACACCTGGCTGCGGGACGCGGCGATCACCCTGTCCTCGCTGCTGCGCACCGGCTACCGCGAGGAGGCGCGCGCCTGGCGCGAGTGGCTGCTGCGCGCCGTCGCGGGCGACCCGGAGAACCTGCAGATCATGTACGGCATCGCGGGCGAGCGGGAGCTCGGCGAGGCCGAGCTCGACTGGCTGCCCGGGTACGAGAACTCCGGCCCGGTCCGTGTGGGCAACGGCGCCGCCCACCAGCTCCAGCTGGACGTGTACGGCGAGGTCACCGAGGCCCTGCACCTGGCCCACATGACAGGCCTGTCCCGCAACGACTACGCCTCGCTGCTCCAGCTGAAGCTGATCCGCTACCTGGAGGACCACTGGGACCAGCCGGACGAGGGCATCTGGGAGGTGCGCGGTCCGCGCCGCCACTTCGTGCACTCCAAGGTGATGGCCTGGGTCGCGGTCGACCGCACCATAAAGCTCATCGAGTCCGGTGACGCGGACGGCCCGCTGGAGAAGTGGCGCGAGCTGCGCGACACCATCCACCGGGACGTGTGCGAGAAGGGCTACGACAAGGAGCGCAACACGTTCACGCAGTCGTACGGCTCCAAGGAGCTGGACGCGTCGCTGCTGCTGATCCCGCAGATGGGTTTCCTGCCGCCGGACGACAAGCGCGTGATCGGCACCATCGAGGCGATCCAGCGGGAGCTGTCCACGACGGACGGGTTCATCCTGCGCTACCCGACCGCCGGCGCCGACGCGGGCGTGGACGGCCTCGCGGGCGACGAGGGCGCGTTCCTGGCCTGTTCGTTCTGGATGGCGGACGACCTCGCGATGATCGGCCGGGTCGACGAGGCCCGCAAGCTCTTCGAGAAGCTGCTCGCCCTGCGCAACGACCTCGGACTGCTCGCCGAGGAATGGGACCCGCGCCTGCAGCGCCAGGTGGGCAACTTCCCCCAGGCGTTCAGCCACGTCCCGCTGATCGACACCGCACTGCGGCTGACGGCTTCCGGCGCGTACGGGGGCTGAGGCACCGGCGTGTGCGCCGTGCGGCCGCTCCGCACGGCGCCCACGCCAGGCGCGGCGTCCGGGCGTCCCCGGCGCCGCGACGGTGGCCGCACCCCCGTCTACGCTGGTGTGTAGTCCTGTCCCCTCTCGGAAGGGGGCGGCTGTCATGGCTCCCTCCTCGAAGGCGGGCGCGGCGCTCGCCGCGCTCCGCGAGGATCTGTCCGGCGACGTGTTCGCCCCGGGCGACCCCGGCTACGACGACGCGCGGACGGTCTTCAACGCGATGATCGACCGGCGCCCCGCGGTGATCGCGCAGTGTGTGGACGAGGCCGACGTGGTCCGCTCGGTGCGCTTCGCCCGGGACCTGGACCTGCCGGTCGCGGTGCGCGGCGGCGGCCACAGCGTGGCGGGCATGGCCCTGGGCGACGGCGGTCTCGTCGTCGACCTGCGCCGGATGCACGCGGTGACGGTCGACCCGGGAGCGCGGTCGGTGTGCGTCGGGGGCGGGGCGACGATGAGTCACCTCGACCGCGCGACCCAGCCGTACCACCTGGCCACCACCGGCGGCCGGGCCTCGACCACCGGTGTCGGCGGTTTCGTGCTGGGCGGCGGCACCGGCTGGCTGGACCGGCTGTTCGGTCTCGCCGTCGACAATCTGCTCGCCGTCGACCTGGTCACCGCGGACGGCACGGCGGTCCGGGCGAGCGCCGAGGAGAACCCCGAGCTGTTCTGGGCGCTGCACGGCGGCGGCGGGAACTTCGGCGTCGCCACCTCGCTGACGCTGCGGGTGCACGAGCTGCCCGCGTTCTCCATCGCACTGGTGCTGTACCGGCCGGACGCCGCGCCCGGCGCCGTCCGCGCCTACCGCGACATCGTCCGGGCCGGGCCCGACGAGGCGGGCGGCGGCGTGCTCTATCTGACCGGGCCTCCCGAGCCGTTCGTTCCCGGGCACCTGGTGGGCACGCTGCTGTGCGGCGCGCTCGTCACGTACGCGGGCGGCGAGGAGGACGTCCGCAGGACCGCCCGGCCGCTGCTGGAGCTGCCGCACGAGTCGGAGGTCGTCGCCACCCTCCCGTACGCGGACTTCCAGTGCATGCTCGACGACCCGCCCGGGATGCGGAACCACTGGTCGGCCGAGTACGTGTCGGACGCGCCCGACGATTTCGTGGACACCTTCTGCGCCCTCGGGGACGCGACGCCCGTCCCCACCGGCACGCAGCACGTGCTGTTCCCGCAGGGCGGCGCGATCGCCTCCGGGCCCACGGCGTACCCGGTGCCCTACCGGGACGCGCCGTGGGCCGTGCACCCCTTCGGGATCTGGGAGGACCCGGCCGACGACGAGCGGTGCGTGCGGTGGGTGAGGGACGTACGCGCCCGCGTACGTCCCTGGAGCACCGGTGCGGTCTACCTCAACTTCATCGGGAACGAGGGCGCGGACCGGGTGGTGGCCGGCCTCGGCGCCGACAACACCCGGCGGCTGGCCAGGGTGAAGGCGCGGTACGACCCTGACAACGTCTTCCGCTTCAACCACAACATCGTCCCGGCCTGATCCCGGTGCCGCGGTGCCGTCACCGCCTCCGGCCCCGGCCGGAATGTCGCCGTGGCCCCGTCGGCGGGTAGCGTCCGCGTCATGGACAGCCGGGACACTCAGGGCGGGATCACCGTGCAGCGGGCGCTGGAGCTGCCGGGACTGCGCAGCGGGCTGCCGGAGGTCCTCGCGGGCGCCGACCGGCTGCACCGCACCGTGCGCTGGGTGCACGCGGGCGAGGTGCCCCACATCGCCTCCCTCCTCAAGGGCGGCGAACTGCTGCTGACGACCGGCTACGGCCTCGGCACCCGCCCCGCCGACCAGCGCGCGTTCGTCCGCACCCTGGCGGAGCGCGGGATCGCGGCGCTCGTCGTGGAACTCGGGCCGCGCTTCACCCGGTTGCCGGCCGCCCTCGTGGAGACGGCGCGGTCGGCGGGACTCCCCCTGGTCCAGCTGCACCGCGAGGTCCCCTTCGTGACGGTCACGGAGGAGGTGCACACCGAGATCGTCAACGGGCACTACGCCCTGCTGCAGCGCGCCGAGGAGGTGCACCGGCGCTGTACGGAGGCGCTGCTCGGCGGGGGCGGGGTGCCGCAGGTCCTCGCCATCCTGGCCGACTTCAGCGGCAGCCCCGTCTTCCTGGAGACGGCGCAGGGGCAGCTGCTGTACGCCGCCGGGGCCGGGCCGGCGGCCGCCGATCCGCTCCAGGTGTGGGAGGGGCTGCGCGGGCAGCACCGGGACGAGCCCTTGGCCGGGACGACGATCGTCGACGTGCCGGGCGGCGGCCCCGCCACCGGGTCGGTGCGCGCCCGGCTGGTCCTGCTGCCGGTCGGCGGGCCCGTCGCCCCGGTGCACCGGATCGCGGCGGAACAGGCCGCGGGCATCCTGGCGGTGGTCCTGATGCAGGCGCGTCAGGAGGAGGAGCTGGCCGCGCGCGGGCGGGGGGACTTCCTCACCGATCTGGCCGAGGGGCGGATCGGCGCGGAGGACGCGCCCGCGCAGGCCCGGGTGCTCGGCTTCAAGCCCGGCGACGGCCCGCTGCTGCCGGTGGTGATGCGGCTCGCGGACGGGCTGTCCCCGGGCGGCTGGGCGGTGCTGGCGCGGGCGGTCGCGGAGGAACTCGCGTCGGTGGGTGCGCCCGTCCTGCTCGGCGTGCGCCCCGTGGAGGGCCGCGTGCCGCTGCTGCTGGGGCTGCGCACGGAGTCCGAGCGTCCGGTCGTGGCCGACCGGGTCGCGGCGGCACTGCGGGCCGGTGTGGAGCGGGCGGGCACCCCGCGGCCCGGTGCGCGGCCGCCCGTGGTGGTGGTCGGGGCGGCGGAGGGCTGGGCGGCCGCGTCGGCGGGGCTGCGGCACGCGGCGGAGGCGGCGACCGCGGCGCAGGGCCTGCCCGAACGTCCCTGGTACGACGCCCGGCGCCTGGACATCGACCTGCTCCTGTGGCGGCTGCGCGACCAGCCGGACCTGGCGGCCTTCGTGGACCGTGCCATCGGCCCGCTCCTGGAGCACGACAGCCGTTCCAGGCCGCCGCTGCTGCCCACCCTGCAGACGTACCTCGCGCACGCGGGCCGCAAGGCGGAGACGGCCCGCGAGCTGCACCTGAACCGGCAGACGCTCTACAACCGGCTCGCGCGGATCGGCGAGCTGCTGGGCACGGACCTCGACGACCCGCAGACGGTCCTGGCCCTGAGCCTGGCCCTGCGGGCCCGCCGGCACGTGGTCCAGGATCTTCCGCCTGCGGGGTTCAGCGCACCGGGCGCGCCGTCAGCTCGTCGTAGACGCTGAGGACCTGGGCGACCGTCTCGTCCTCCGTCGGCCAGGTGGCGGCCTGCCGGGCGCCCCGGTCGCGGAGCAGTTCACACCGGGCCTCGTCGCCGAGGAGCCGGACGACGGCCTCGGCGAGGGCGTCCGCGTCGCCGTACGGGACGAGTTCGGCGGCGTCGCCGACCATCTCGGGGATGCCGCCGACCGCCGTCGCGACGAGTGGCACGCGCGCGTGGAGGGCCTCCTGGGCGAGCAAGGAACGGGACTCCCACGTGCTGGTCACCACCGCGAGGTCGGCGGCGGTCAGCAGTTCTCCGATGTCCTCGCGCCGCCCGACGAGCCGGACCGGCAGTTCCTCGTCCTCGATCCGCCGCCTCAGGACGGTCCGCAGCGGTCCCTCACCGGCGATCACGACCAGCGGGGCGGGGTCGAGGCCGCGCCAGACCCGGGCGGCGTCGAGCAGGGTCTCGTAGCCGCGGTGGCGGTCCAGGGAGCCGACGGCCATGAGCAACGGCCGGTCGGTGGCGCCGAGTTCGGCCCGGGCCTTCTGGCGCCGCCGGTCCGGTTCGTCGTCCTCGGCCGGCCCGGCCGCCGCCGGGAACGAAACGGCGGCCAGCCGCGCGTCGCGGGCTCCCCTGGCGCGGGCGCGGTCCACGAGGCCGGACGAGGTGCCGAGGACCACCGAGGCCGCCTTCGCCACCCTGCGCTCCAGCAGACGCTGCAGCCGGGCCCGGGCTCCCTCCGCGTCCGCGCGGGTGTGCCAGGTGACGACGAGCGGGGTGCGCCGGCCGCCGAGCGCGAGGGCGGTCCGCAGGGCGGCGTGCAGCCCGTGCGCGTGCACGAGGTCGGCGTCGGCGCACACGGCCCGCAGCACCGCGAGGGAAGCGGGATCTCCGCTTCGGGGTACGGGGATGTGCTGGGCCCCTGCACCGGTGAAGTCGTAGGCGTGATCGGCCTCCGAGGGGGCGCACACCGTGACGCGCACGCCCCTGGCGACGAGCCCGGAGGCCAGCGACCGCACATGCGCGCTGCTGTCCGCGCTGCCGCCGCCGAGCACCTGCACGGTGCGCAGCGGCGGCCGGCCGTGCGGTGGGTGGCTGCTCACGTGGGTCACGCGGCCGGGGCTCCTGGGTTCGGCGTGGGACGGTCACAAGAAAACGTACAGAGGGGTCGCCGGGCGGAAGGCCGTACCGCACGGGGGTGCTGCCTGTACGGCGTACGGCGTCGAGGACGCCGACGGTCCCGGTCGTCCCGGCACCGGCCGGAGACTCGGGCGTACACGGGGGCCGCCGCCCTCCCGGTCCCGCTCGCACGGTCACGCGCGAGCGCAACGCGCGGCGCCCACCCCCACCGTAGTCCCCCGCGGCCCCACGCCACGCCCTTTCCCCACCTGCACCTGCCGTCCCGGCCCTCACCGTCCCCCGCCGAAACGTTCCCCTGGCCGGCCCCTACCGCTCCGCCGCACCGAACGTACGGGCGAACACGCTCACCCTCTCCCCGTACACCGCGGCGGCCACCAGCCCGGCGGAATGCAGGACGAGCGCCGCCCGGCCGCTGCCGACGGCGACCGCCGCCCCCAGAGCCGCGCCGAGCGCGTGGGCGCCGGTGTCGCCGAGCATGGCCCGCTCCCCCAGGTCGCCGGGGAGCACGGTGACGGCGGCCCCCGTCACGGCGGCGGACAGCTCCCCCTCGGCTCCCGGCCGCAGCACGCGGGGGGCGCCGAGCGCGAGCACCAGACCGGCGGCCCGCCCGGGGCGTACGTCGACGAGGTTGACGAGGTGCGCGGTCCCGGCGACGACGGTCGCGGCGAGCACCCTGTCCACCGGCCGCTCCTTCAGCAGCGCGCCGGCGGCCAGGCCGGCGGCGGTGATCCCGAAGAGCTTCACGGCCCCGCTGGTCACCTCACCGTGCCGCAGCGCGCCCAGATGTGCGCGGAACCCGCGCCGGGGATCGCCCGCGCCCACGACGTCGTCGTAGGCGCCGCACAGTCCGGCCGCCAGCACGGCGGCCCCGGCGCCGCGGTGGACCCGGAAGGACGCGAGCGCGGACCCGGCGGCCGCGGCGGCACCCGCGTACAGACCGACGGTCCGGCCCGCGTGGTTGGTCCGCTCCCAGCGGACGGCCCCGCCCGGCGCACGGGCCCGCAGCACGGCGCTCGCGGCGCGGGTGACCGAGGCGGCGAGCGCGAACGAGGAGGCCCTTGCGGAACGAGGGATCACACGGACCCCCTGGGGGCCGCCGCCGCTCAGCCGTCCCCCCTGGCCGTCGCCAGCAGTTCCTCCGCGTGGGCGCGGGCCGTCTCGGAGTCCTCCTGGCCCGCGAGCATGCGGGAGAGCTCGCGCACGCGGTCCTCGCCCTCGAGGATCTTGACGCCGGAGCGGGTCACCGAGCCGTCGTCGGTCTTCTCCACCAGCAGCTGCCGGTCGGCGAAGGCGGCCACCTGGGGCAGGTGGGTGACGACGACGACCTGGGCGGTTCTGGCCAGTTTGGCGAGCCGGCGGCCGATCTCGACCGCCGCCTTGCCGCCGACGCCCGCGTCCACCTCGTCGAAGAGATACGTCGGCACCGGGTCCGTACCGGCGAAGACGACCTCGACGGCGAGCATCACGCGTGACAGCTCACCGCCCGACGCGCCCTTGGCGATGGGCCGCGGCGGGGCTCCGGGGTGCGGGGCGAGCAGCAGCTCGACCTCGTCGACGCCCGCGGGGCCGTACGCGACGGTGCGCCCGCCGAGCTCCACGCCCTCGGGGTCGTCGGTCTGACGGATGTCGAAGGAGACCCGCGCGTGGGGCATGGCCAGTGAGGCCAGCTCGGCGGTCACTGCCGCGGCGAACCGCTCGGCGGCCTCCGTACGGGCGTCGGTCAGCGTCCGCGCGAGGGCACCCAGTTCGGTCCGCAGCGCGTCCCGCTCGGCCGTCAGCTCGCCGATCCGCTCGTCGTCGCCGTCCAGCTCGGTGAGGCGCGCGGCACTCTTCTCGGCCCACTCCAGTACGGCGCCGATGTCCTCGCCGTACTTCCGGGTCAGCTGGGTGAGCGCGGCGCGCCGCTCCTCCACCGCGGCGAGCCGCAGCGGGTCGGCGTCGAGGTCGTCGGCGTACCCGACCAGCTCCCCCGCCACGTCACCCAGCAGGATCCCGATCTCGCCGATCCGGCCGGACAGGGCGGCGAGCGCCGCGTCGTGCGACCGCACCGCCTCCAGCGCCCGGTGGGCGCCCGCGACGAGCGTGGTGGCGTCGATGCCCTCGGGGTCCTCGGGGTTGCCCGCCAGGGCGGCGTGTGCGGCGGTGGCGGCCGACGCGAGCGCCTCCGCGTGACCGAGCCGCTCCGCCTCCGCCGCCAGCTCCGCGTCCTCGCCGGCCCGCGGCTCGACCGCCGCGATCTCGTCGAGCCCGAAGCGCAGCAGATCGGCCTCCTGGGCACGCTCGCGCGCACGGGTGGTGATCTCGTCCAGTTCGGCGGAGACCGCGCGCAGCCGGCGGTAGGCGCCCACGTACTTGTCGAGCGGCCCGGCGACGGCGTCGCCCGCGTACCGGTCGAGGGCCTGGCGCTGCCGGGACAGCTTGAGCAGCCCCTGCTGGTCGGTCTGGCCGTGCACGGCGACCAGTTCGTCGGCGAGTTCCGCGAGGACCCCGACCGGCACCGAACGGCCGCCCAGATGCGCCCGGGAGCGCCCTTCGGCGGAGACGGTACGGCTGACCAGCAGTGCGCCGTCGTCGAGCTCGGCGCCCGCCTCCTCGGCCCGTACGACCGCCGTCCCGCCGGCGGGCAGGGCGATCCGCCCCTCGACGACGGCGCTCTTCGCGCCGATCCGTACGAGGGCCGGGTCCGCGCGCCCGCCGAGCAGCAGCCCGAGGCTGGTGACCACCATCGTCTTGCCCGCGCCGGTCTCGCCGGTCACGGCGGTGAAGCCTGGTGACAGCTCGACGACCGCGTCGTCGATGACCCCGAGCGACCGTATCCGCATCTCCTCCAACACGTCCCCGACCATACGAGGTTTCGGCCGTGCTGTGCGACGCCACCCCCACCCGACCGAGGACGCGGCGGGTCGTGACGTACCGGCGGTTCACTCGTTGTCGGGTGCGCGCCGGGGCGGGGCCGCCGGTCCCGGCCGCGTGCGGTACCGGTCCCGGGCGGGCGCGATGTCGGTCCCGGCCGGGCGCGGTACCGGTCTCAGTGGGGCGCGCCGCGCCATCCCGACACCGGCAGGGCGAACTTCGCCACCAGGCGGTCAGTGAACGACGCGTGGTGCAGCCGGGCGAGGCGTACGGGCACCGCTCCCCGGCGCACCTCGACGCGCGCGCCCGGCGGCAGCTCCACGGTCCGCCGTCCGTCGCACCACAGCACCCCGGGAGGGATGTGCGGCAGCACCTCGACGGCGAGCACCGAGTCCGGCGAGGTCACCAGCGGCTTGGCGAACAGGGCGTGTGCGCTGATCGGCACCATGAGCAGCGCCTCGACCTCCGGCCACACCACCGGGCCGCCCGCCGAGAACGCGTACGCCGTGGAGCCGGTCGGCGTCGCGCAGACGATGCCGTCGCAGCCGAAGCCGGTCACCGGCCGGCCGTCGATCTCCAGGACGACCTCGAGGAGCTTCTCGGCCGACACCTTCTGCACGGCCGCCTCGTTCAGCGCCCAGTCGGTGTGCACGATGTCGCCGTTGCGGTGCACGACGACGTCGACGGTCATGCGCTCCTCGACCTCGTACGCCCTCGTCACGACCCGGTCGACCACCTTGTCGAGGTCGTCGCGCTCGGCCTCCGCGAGGAAGCCGACCCGTCCCAGGTTGACGCCGAGCATCGGGACCCCGGAGGCCCGGGCGAACTCCGCGCCGCGCAGCAGCGTGCCGTCGCCGCCGAGCACGATCAGCAGTTCGCACCCGTCGAGGCACTGCGGCGTGGCCTCCCGCACCAGCTCCACCGTCTCGGGCAGCGGCAGGTCGGCCGCCTCCGCCTCCAGGACCCGCACGCCGATCCCGGAGCGCAGCAGCCCCTCGACGACGAGTTCGGCGCTGCGGATGGCAGCGGGCCGCCCGGTGTGGGCGAGCAGGAAAACTGTACGAGCTCGGGTCTGTGTCAACGCGGCCCCTCCGCCACTGCACGGTCTACGTCGGCCGGGTCGAGATCGGGTGCCCCGGCTCGCAGCCACAGAAAGTACTCGACATTGCCCGAGGGTCCGGGCAGCGGACTGGCGGTGACGCCCCGGACGCCCAGCCCGAGCTGCCGGGCGCGCTCGGCCACCCCGCGCACCGCCTCGGCCCGCAGCTCGGGGCTGCGGACGACTCCGCCGCTGCCGAGGCGTTCCCTGCCCACCTCGAACTGCGGCTTGACCATCATCACCAGATCGGCGTCCGGGGCCGCGCAGCGCGCCAGAGCGGGCAGCACCAGACCGAGCGGGATGAAGGACAGGTCCCCGACGACAAGATCCACGGGCTCTCCATCGATGGCGTCCAACGTCAACTCGCGTACGTTCGTACGGTCCTTGACGGTGACGCGTTCATCGCTCTGCAGAGACCAGGCGAGTTGTCCGTATCCGACGTCGACGGCGACGACGTGGGCGGCGCCCGCGCGCAGCAGTACGTCGGTGAAGCCCCCGGTGGACGCGCCGGCGTCCAGCGCCCGGCGCCCCCGGACCTCCAGGCCCCGCGGAGTGAACGCTTCCAGGGCGCCCGCGAGCTTGTGCCCGCCGCGCGAGACGTAGTCGGGGTCGCCGTCGTCCTGGGTGACCACGATCGCGGCGGCGGTCTCCACCTGGGTGGCGGGCTTGGTCGCGGGGGTCTTGCCGACGGTGACCCGTCCCGCGGCGATCAGCTGGCTGGCGTGCTCGCGCGAGCGGGCGAGCTTCCTGCGCACCAGCTCGGCGTCGAGGCGGCGTCGTGCCACTCCTGCCACGTTCCGTTCAGCTCCTGCGGTCGTACGAAGGGGTGGGCGCCGTCGGGGCCGACGGCACCGGGGATCCTTGCCGGGCGTCCAGCGCGGTGAGCGCGTCGCGCAGCCCCCGGTGTACATCCTCGTACACCGCCAGATGCCCTTCGGTGCCGAGGTGGTCGGCGTCGGCCAACCGTTCGAGCAGCGCGTCGGTCCCGGGGTCCCCGGTGGGCGTCCGGGGGACGCCGAGGGGGGCGGGCCCGGCGTCCGTGTCCTCGTCCGGGCCCGCGGCCGCGTCCGGGTTCACGCCCTCGTCCGCGCCGGTGCCGGCCGCGGGCTCCGGCTCCGGGCCGGTCATGGAGTCGCTCATGCCCCGACGCTACCGCGAAGCCCTGCGGTAACGTCGATCACAATGGCGACGATCGAGGAGTGCCGCGCGGCGCTCGACAAGCTCTCCGACAACCTGGCGGCCGCCGAGGGCGACGTGCGGGGCGCAGCGGCTCTCGACCGGTCGCTGAGCTGCCATGTCACCGACCTCGACACCACCTTCGCCGGACGGCTCCACAACGGCCGGATCGAGGTCCTCGGCACCGCTCAGGGCCCTCCGCGCGTGCGGGCCGACATCCGGATCGCGACGAGCGGCGACGACCTGGTGGCGCTGGTGGACGGTGAGCTGAACTTCGCGAAGGCCTGGGGTTCGGGCCGGGTCCGGCTGGAGGCGGGCCTGCGCGACCTGTTCCGCCTCAGAAGCCTGCTGTGAGCACCGCGCCCCGGAGGCCCGCCGCGAATCGCGGCTGACCCGCGACCGGCCCCCGACTGACCGCGGGACGGACCAGGACGCCGCCGGTGCCGGTGCCGCCGCCTAGGTCGCCGCCGCCACGCGTGTCCTGCGTGCCGCCGGGACGACGAGCGGAGTCCCCGTCTCCGGGTCGTCGATGACCTGGCAGCGCAGCCCGAAGACCTCCTCGACGAGCTCCGCCGTGACGACGTCGGAGGGCGGCCCCTCGGCGACGACCTCTCCCTCGCGCAGCGCGATGAGATGGGTCGCGTACCGGGCCGCGTGGTTGAGGTCGTGCAGGACGGCGACGAGGGTGCGTCCCTGCTCCTCGTGCAGCTCGGCGCACAGGTCCAGCACGTCGATCTGGTGCTGGATGTCAAGATACGTGGTCGGCTCGTCGAGCAGCAGCAGCGGCGTCTGCTGCGCGAGCGCCATGGCGATCCAGACGCGCTGCCGCTGGCCGCCGGAGAGCTCGTCGACATAACGCTCGGCCAGCTCGCTCACCCCGGTCGAGGCCATCGACTCCCGTACGACCCGCTCGTCCTGCGTGGACCACTGCCGCAGCAGCCCCTGGTGGGGATAGCGGCCGCGGCCCACCAGGTCCCCGACCGTGATGCCGTCGGGCGCGATGGACGACTGGGGAAGCAGTCCGAGCGTCCTGGCGACCTTCTTGGCCGGCATCGACTGGATCGCCTGCCCGTCGAGCAGCACCCGGCCCTGAGACGGCTTCAGCATCCGCGACAGGGCACGCAGCAGTGTCGACTTCCCGCAGGCGTTCGGGCCGACGATCACCGTGAAGGAGTTGTCGGGTATCTCCACGGAGAGCCGCTCGGCGATGACGCGCTGGTCGTAGCCGAGGGTCACGTTCTCGGCGGCCAGGCGGTTCGCGGACGCGCGGTGCGCGGACGGGGGGTTCACGGTGGTGTCGCTCCTTCGGGTGTTCGTGTGCGGCGCCGCCGGGGCCGGTCCGGGACCTCGGGTGCTCATATCCGGCCCGACCTGCGCTCGGTGACCAGAAGCCACAGCAGGTACGCCCCGCCCAGGACGCCGGTCACGACGCCGACGGGCAGCTGGTCGGCGCCGAAGGCCCGCTGCGAGGCCAGATCCGCGACGATCAGCAGCGCCGCGCCCATGCACATCGAGGGGACCAGGTTCGGCCCCGGGGAACGGGTGAGACGGCGGGCGAGCTGCGGCGCGGTGAGCGCCACGAACGCGACCGGGCCGGCGGCGGCCGTCGCACCGGCGGTGAGCAGCACCGCGCAGACCAACAGCAGCAGCCGGGTCCGTTCGACCCGCACCCCGAGCGCGTACGAGATGTCGTCGCCCATCTCCATGGCGCGCAGCCCCCGGCCGTTGGCGAGGACGACGGGGACGACGACGGCGCACAGCCCGGCCAGCGGCCGGACCTGGTCCCAGCCACGCCCGTTGAGAGAGCCGGTCATCCAGACGACGGCGCGGGCGGCGTCGACGAGGTCCGCCTTGGTCAGCAGATAGCCGTTGACCGCCGTGACCATCGCGGCGATCCCGATGCCGACGAGCACGAGCCGGTAGCCGTGCACGCCCCGCTTCCAGGCGAGCAGGTAGATGGCGAACCCGGTCGCCAGCCCCCCGGCGAGCGCCCCGAGGGCGACCTGCTCGGTGTCCCCGGAGAACAGCACGATCACGACGAGCGCCCCGGCCGTCGCCCCCTGGCCGAGGCCCAGCACGTCCGGACTGCCCAGCGGATTGCGCGAGATGGACTGGAAGAGCGCGCCGCCGAGCCCGAGACAGGCGCCCACCAGCAGGCCGACCAGGACGCGGGGCAGCCGCAGTTCGTCGACGACGAACTCCTGGCCCGCGTCCCCGCCGCCGGCCAGGGTGCGCAGGACGTCGCCCGCCGGGATCGGGTAGTCGCCGGTGCCGATCAGCACCACGCTCGCGGCGAGCGTGAGCACCAGCAGCAGGGCGACGACCGCGCACGCCCGCACGTCGAGCCGGAGCGAGAGTCCGCCGGGCACCCGCACGGTCCTGGCGGACGGCGCCGCCCGGAGCCCGTGTTCGGCGGAGGGTCCCGGCTTTCGGATGGTCCTCACAGCTGCGCCGTCCTCCGCCGTCGTACGAGATGGATGAAGACCGGGCCGCCCAGGAGCGCGGTGACGATGCCTACCTGCAGCTCCGCGGGCCGCGCGACGACACGCCCGACGACGTCCGCGCCGAGCAGCAGCACGGGCGACAGGACGGCCGCGTACGGCAGGATCCAGCGCATGTCCGGTCCGGTGAAGGACCGTACGGCGTGCGGCACCATCAGCCCGACGAAGACGATCGGCCCGCAGGCGGCGGTCGCGGCGCCGCACAGCACGGTCGCGGCGGCCAGAGACAGCGCACGGGTGCGGGTCAGGTGGGCGCCGAGCGCGCGGGCCGTGTCGTCGCCCATGGCCATCGCGTTCAGCGGCCGGGCCAGCGACAGGGCCAGGACCGTCCCGACGACGAGGAAGGGCAGTACCCGGGTGATGGTCCCGTCGGTGGCCGAGGCCAGCGAACCGACCGTCCAGAAGCGCATCTTGCCCAGCGCCGCGTTGTCCATGATCATCACGGCCTGCAGATAGCCGTAGAGCGCGGCACTGATCGCGGTGCCCGCGAGCGCCAGCCGCACCGGCGTGGCGCCCCGGCTGCCGCCGAGGAACCAGACCAGCACGCCCACCGCGGCGGCTCCGAAGAAGGCGAACCACACATAGCCGGTCAGCGTGGTGACACCGAAGTACGTGATGGCGGTGACGACCGCGGCGGACGCGCCCGCGTTGATGCCGAGGAGGCCGGGGTCGGCCAGCGGATTGCGGGTGAGCGCCTGGAGGACGGCACCGGAGAGCCCGAAGGCGGCGCCGACGAGCAGCCCGAGCACGGTACGCGAGAGCCGCTCGCCGACCACGACGTCGGCGTAGGTGCCCGAGTCGTGGAAGAGCCCGTGCCAGACCTGGCCGAGGGGGAGTTCCTTCGCGCCGATCGCGATGCTCGCCAGGGCGACGCACGCGAGGACGGCGACGGAGGCGAGGAGACCGAGGGAACGGACCGCCCGGCGGGCCGGGGGCGCGGGAGCGGTCTCCGCGCGCTGTTCGGGGAGACTGTCGACCAACACGTGGTTAGGTTAGCCTACCCTGCCATCCCCTCACGATCCCGCGTCCCTCGGCCGGGCCCCGGCCCCGGTCACGGAGCCCGCGCGTCACAGCCCGAGCCGCGCCAGCGCCTTCCCCCCGTCCAGCCCGCACGTTCCGTCGCCGGCGGCCGTCCACGCCGCCGCGCACAGCGCCCGCAGCCCGTCGAGGGCCTCACCCTCGCCGTCGAGTTCCAGTTCCCCGGTCCCGGCCGTCGCCGTCCAGCCCCCGCACCGGAAGCCGTCGCCCGCCGGGACGACCTCGGGCTGCCCGGTGAGCAGCCCCCGCAGATCGGCGTCCACGTACGTCGGCCGGTGCCGCGGCGGTGCGGCGAGCAGGTGGGCGCCGTCGGTGACGCCGGTCAGCACGAGCAGCGAATCGACCTGCCCGTTGAACGCGCCCTCGATGTCGGTGTCCAGCCGGTCCCCCACGACGAGCGGACGCCTGGCTCCGGTCCGCAGGATCGTCTCCCGGTGCATCGGCGGCAGCGGCTTGCCCGCGACCTGCGGCTCCGCGCCCGTGGCGATCCGCACCACCTCCACCGCCGCCCCGTTGCCCGGGGCGATCCCGCGCCCGCTGGGGATCGTCAGGTCCGTGTTCGACGCGAACCAGGGCAGCCCCCGCGCGACGGCGTACGACGCCTCGGCGAACCGCGACCAGGTGAGGTCCGGACCGCCGTACCCCTGGACGACCGCGGCCGGCTCGTCGTCGGCCGACTCGACCGGCTCCAGCCCGCGCTCGCGCAGCGCGACCCGCAGCCCCTCCCCGCCGATCACCAGCACACGGGCCCCGGCGGGCAGTTGGTCGGCGATCAGCCGGGCCACGGCCTGCGCCGAGGTGATCACGTCCGCGCCCTCGGCCGGTATCCCCAGCTCGGTGAGGTGTCCGGCCACCGCGTCGGGCGTGCGCAGCGCGTTGTTCGTGACGTACGCGAGCCGCATCCCACCGGAACGGGCGGTCCCGAGCGACTCGACGGCGTGCGCGATCGCGAGACCTCCCGCGTAGACCACGCCGTCGAGATCGAGCAGCGCCGTGTCGTAGGCCTCGCTCAGGGCCTGGCCGCTGTCGTCGGGCCGCGTCCTGACGGTCTGACTCATTCCACATCGCTCCTCATCGGATCCCTTTCCCCCGATCATCGCGCATGGCACCGGCACACTTACGATGCCTCAATGAACTCTGCAGGTCCCGAGGACGAGACGCCGGCACCCGGCGGTCTCGAACTGACCCCGTTCCGTGGCCTGCGCTACGACCCCGACCGGGTCGGCAGCCTGTCCGCGGTCACCTCCCCTCCCTACGACGTCGTCGTCCGCCCCGACGGACTGCTCCACCTGGAGTCCGCCGACCCGCACAACATCGTCCGGCTGATCCTCCCCCAGGCCACCACCCCGGCCGCCCGCAACGAACAGGCCGCCCGGACCCTGCGCCACTGGCTCGCCGAGGGGGTCCTCGCCGCCGACCCGGAGCCGGCGCTCTACGTGTACGAGCAGCGCGACGGCGGTCTGCTGCAGCGCGGCGTCATCGGCGCCCTGCGTCTGTCGGAACCCCCGGAGGGAGTCGTCCTCCCCCATGAGGACGTCATGCCGCACGTCGTCGCCGACCGCGCCGACCTCATGCGCGCCACTTCGGCCAATCTGGAGCCACTGCTGCTGACGTACCGCGACGGCGCCGCCGACGGCACGGCCGCCGTCATCGACCGTACGGTGCGGCATCCCCCGCTGCTCGCGACGACCACGGAGGACGGCTACGGCCACCGCCTGTGGGCGGTCACCGACCCCGCCGAGATCGCCCGCGTCCAGACGGACCTCGGCCGACATCAGGCACTCATCGCGGACGGCCACCACCGCTGGGCGACCTATCTGCGCCTGCGCGCCGAGCACCCGTCGCCCGGCCCCTGGGACCACGGCCTGGTCCTCCTGGTGGACACCGCCCGCCATCCGCTGCGCGTCCGCGCCATCCACCGTTACCTGCCGCGCCTGTCACCGGCCGACGCGCTGGCCCCGCTCAGGGACCTCTTCCGGGTACGGCGCCTGGACACCGGCCTGCCGGCGGCCCTGGAGGCCCTCGGCGACGCCGCCGCCGAGGGCAACGCCTTCCTGCTCGCGGGTGACGGCGCCTTCCACCTCGTCGACCGCCCGTCCCCGGCCCTGCTCGCCCGTACGGTCCCCGCCGACCGCCCCGAGGCCTGGCGCACCCTGGACGCGACCGTCCTGCACGCCGCGCTCCTGGGCCACGTCTGGGGCATCCCGGAGGACTCCCCGGACCGGATCGCCTACATCCACGACACGGCGGCGACGGTCGAGAAGGCGGAACGCGACGGCGGTACGGCGGTACTGATGCACCCGGTCCGCGAGGACGTCGTTCGCGACCTCGCCCGTCAGGGCGTCACGATGCCCCGCAAGTCGACGTCCTTCGGCCCGAAACCGGCGTCCGGCCTGGTGCTGCGCGCCCTCTGACCCGCGGACACCGGCGTCCGCGCATCAAAGCGGATCGAAGACGCCGGCGCCTCCGGCCCTGCAACGCCGGAGGGCGGGACCCCGTCCGGGATCCCGCCCTCCGCTCGCGGCCCGCGTCCTACGGACGCCGGCCTCTCACACCCGGGCGTCAGCCACGCGTGCCCTCGTCCTCACCAGCACCCTCGGGGCCGTCGTGTTCGGGGCCGTCGTGCCCGTCGTGCCCGTCGGTCACGGCGTCCTCGTCGGTGATGTCGGCGTCGGCCGCGTCCGCGTCGGTCACATCGGCGTCGTCGGTGACGTCCTTGTCAGTCACCTCGGAGGCGGCCGTGGTCGCCTCGGCGGCATCGGCCACGTCGCCCGCGTCGGCGCGGGGCGCCTCGGGCTCGCGTACGGTTCCGGCCTCGGTGGTCCCGTGCTCCGGCTCGTCCTCGCCGAGCGCGTCGACGAACTCGACGCCGTCCAGCTCGGCGAGCCGGTCGGAGGCGTCCGTGCTCCCGTCCTTGTCGGACTCGACGGCCTTCGCGAACCACTCGCGTGCCTCGTCCTCACGGCCGGCCGCGAGAAGAGCGTCGGCGTAGGCGTAGCGCAGTCGCGCCGTCCAGGGCTGGACGGAGTGGGATGCCAGCTCCGGGCTCTGCAGGGTCACGATGGCCGCGTCGAGCTGGTCCATGTCACGCCGGGCGCCCGCCGCGACGAGCCGCATCTCGACCTGACCGGCCTTGTCCAGCTTGTGCACCTCGGGCGCACCGGCCATGTCCAGCGCCTTCTCCGGCCGGCCGAGGCCGCGCTCGCAGTCCGCCATGACGGGCCACAGGTCGACGTTGCCGGTCATCCGGCGCGCGGCGCGGAACTCGGCGAGCGCCTCGCTGTACTTCTGGTTGGCGTACGCGGCGAAGCCCGCCGCCTCTCGCACGGCGGCGACACGGGACGCGAGGCGCAGGGCCACCCGGGAGTAGTTGTAGGCCCCCTCCGGGTCCTCGTCGATGAGGCGCGCGACCATCACCAGGTTCCTGGAGACGTCCTCGGCCAGTCCCTTGGGCAGGCTCAGCAGCTCCTGCCGTACGTCGGCGTCGATCTCCTCGCCCGTGACGTCGTCCGGGATCGGCAGCCTCTTGATCGGCTCGCGGTCACGGTCCCGCTCGTCACGGAAACGGCTTCCGCCACGGCGGTCGTCGCCCCGACGGTCGTCATGGCCGTCCCGGCCGCGGAAGCCGCCCGGGCGGCCACCTCGGTCGTCGCGACGCGGACCGCGGCCACGGTCGTCGCGCCCCCGATCGTCGCGCCCCCGATCGTCGCGCCCCCGATCGTCGCGGCCACGGAATCCGCCGCCTCGACTGTCATCGCGCCGGGTGTCCTCGCGTCGGTCGTCACGGCCACGGTCGTCGCGGCGGAACGACGGACGGTCATCCCGTCGGTCGTCGCGGCGGTCATCCCGTCGGTCGTCGCGGCGGAAGCCACCTCGGTCGCCACTGTCCCGGCGGTCATCGCTCCGCTCGTCACGACGGTCGTCGCGACGGAACGAGGGACGGTCATCCCGCCGGAATCCGCCTCGGTCACCGCGGTCGTCACGACGGAAGGCAGGACGGTCGTCACCGCGATCATCGCGACGGACGGCGGGACGCTCGTCACGGCGGTCGTCACGGCGCGGGCCGCCGGAGCGGTCGTCACGACGGAAGGCCGGCCGGTCGCCGCCCTCACGCCGGAACCCGCCCCGGTCGCCGCCGTCACGGCGGTCGTCACGGCGGAAGCCGCCACGATCGCCACTGTCCCGGCGGTCGTCCCGGCGATCATCATGGCGGAATCCGCCGCGGTCGCCGCCGTCACGGCGGTCATCGCGCCGGTCGTCACGACGGTCCTGGCCGCCACGGTAGGTGTCCTGACGGTCGTCGCGGCGGAACGGCGGACGGTCTCCGTCACGGCCGAACCCGCGACCGCGGTCGTCCCGGCGATCGTCACGACGCGGACCACCGGAGCGGTCGTCACGCGGGAACGACGGACGTCCACCTCGGTCACTCC